>JABWBV010000153.1 GCA_013359445.1 Anaerolineales bacterium
CCACATTCACCCAAAAAAACGGCGAAGTCACCGTCAACAACGCCGCCAAGAGTCCCACTCTCGGATTCATCACCCGCTTCCCCAACACATACGTCAACCACACCGCCACCCCCGCCAGCAACGGATTGACCCACTCCCGCACCCCCAACCTGATCCCCACCGCCAACAGCGCCGGCCACCCCAACGGATACTTCCCAAACCGCTGACCGTTATAATCCACCACAAACGGCACCAAAAACTTCTTCGGCTCCACGGGCGTCGGCATCGTTACCTCCCCCGCCGCCATGATCTTCGCCTGCCACACATACGCGAGTTCATCTTCCAAATGCGGAATATTCTCAAACACGTAACGCGCTACCCCCCACGCGGCGAAGACCGCGACAAGGCTTAAAAGGATGGCGAGTTTGTCAGTACGAGACATGGGGAGTAATGAGTAATGAGTAATGAGTAACCAATTTACTCATTACTCATTACTCGTTAGATATGCTACGCGCCAACCTTCACCAACCCCTCCAAAAACACCTCATGCAACCCCCCATTCGACGCCAGAATCCCCCGGTTGTGGGCCAGCGTCCGCCCGGCGGTGAAATCGAGCGTGCGCCCGTGCAGGTCGGTGATCCGTCCGCCCGCTTCTTCCACCACAATCGAACCTGCGCCCTGATCCCAAATCTTCTCTTTGTAATCGGGCATTTTCGCGGAGATCAACCGCACGAGCACATCCCCCTTCCCGGCGGCGAGGACGGCGTACTTCGCCTGACTATCCATCCCGACCGGGGCGGCCTGCACGTTCAACGTGTTGACCAGATCGCCGATCTGCCCGACGTTTGTATGTGCTTCTTCCAACGAGCGCAAC
This sequence comes from Anaerolineales bacterium, assembly GCA_013359445.1. Lineage (GTDB taxonomy): Bacteria > Chloroflexota > Anaerolineae > Anaerolineales > JABWBV01 > JABWBV01. Next base: position 854 of record JABWBV010000153.1, read on the forward strand.
ATCCGCGCCTGAGACGCGTCCCCGCGCGGGGAAACGGTTAAGCGAACGAAATCGCCGCCCGAAAGCGGAGCCGCCCACGTCCCCTGTCCGCGCACGGCGACCACGAGAGAGCCGTTGCCCGGATTGAAGGCGGTTTCATGATCTGAGGTCAGGTATTGGATGTCGAGATTGGGGCAACCGAGCGCACCCACCTGCACCTGTCCGTTTTCGACCAGCGCGAGGGCCACGGCATATTGATCGCCGCGTAAAAAGCCCTTCGTCCCGTCAATCGGGTCAACCGTCCAGTATCGCGACCCGGACTCGGCACTGCCCCGGTCAATCCACTGGCACACGGAGTCCATCGTCGCCACATCGGTGTACTGCCCGACGAAATACGCAATCCGCTCCAGGGTTTCTTTATTTTTCTCCTCCCGCAACGACGCGGAATCTTCCTCGCCGACAAGGGGGTCATTGGGAAACGTTTGGTCGAGCAAATAGCCGACCAACGCCTGCGCGCCATAGTCGGCAATCGTTACGGGGGATTTATCATCCTTCGTCAGCGCGGCCGTGACCATCTCCGCCTGCACTTGGGCGACCAGTTTGGACGCGGTGCGAACGGTGTTTAAAGCAAATTGAATTTCGGGGGTGTTTGGGTTGAACATGAATAGCTCCAGTAAAAATCATTTCGAGGGGTGAATACACACCGGACGACATTATAACCAAATCCGGTCGCGAGGTGCTAAGGGATAAAAGAGTAAGGATATCCTACTGGTACCTTTACCATGTTCGAGCCATCCTTATTCATCCAATAGGTATCCCCCTCATACTCAAGAAGGATATTGTTTGCGTGGGGGGACCAAACCGGATGATCTACCCCATCCTCTGTTTCCATAATCGTCATTAGCCCCGTTCCATCGGCGTTTGTCTCACGCCTCACGCATCACTTCACCCCCAACGCCTCCAGTCCAATCACCCCCTGATTTCCCCATCCCACTGTCCCCACCAGATCATACGCCATTGCCCCCGTGATCCGCACAGGGACCATTTCCCCCGCGGGGACATCGCCCTCGATCAGCACTACGCCGTCAATCTCCGGCGCGTCGCGGTAACTGCGGCCAATCGAGATGGGTTCGCCGCTTCCCTCAACTTTACCCTGCCCTTCCACCAACACCTCCAGCGTCTTCCCCACAAACGCCTGATTTTTCTCCATCGAAATGGGTTGCTGGAGTTCCATCAGTTGTTCGTACCGCGCCTGTTTCACCTCCGCGGGGACGGGATCGCCGAGGGGTTCGCTGGTGGTGCCGGGTTCAAAGGAGAATTGGAACGCGCCCACGCGGTCGAAGCGGGTTTCCTGCACGAAGTCGAGCAACGTCTGAAATTCCTCGTCCGTCTCGCCGGGGTAGCCGACGATGAAGGTGGTGCGGAGCGAAAGATCGGGCATGGCGGTTCGCATTTTCGCAAGCGTCTCGCGGACCCAATCCATGTTGGCGGGGCGGCGCATCCGGCGGAGGGTCATCGGATGGGCGTGTTGGAGGGGCATGTCCAGGTAGGGGATCAGTTGTTTGTGTGTTGCCATCGTCTCGATCATCCGGTCGGTGACGTAGCCGGGGAAGGCGTACATGATCCGCACCCAATCCACGTCGGGGACGGCGCGCACCAGTTCTTCGAGCAGGGTGGACAAGCCTTCTTTCATCCCCAAATCGTGCCCGTAATCGGTCGAATCCTGGGCGATCAGGATCAGCTCCCGGACGCCGAGGTCGCGCAGGGCACGGGCCTCCGCCAAAATCGCGTCCACCGGGCGGCTGACCGCGGTCCCTTTGATGAGGGGGATGGCGCAAAACGCGCACGGGCGGCGACATCCATCGGCGATCTTGATGTACGCGCTTGCCCCTTGCACGGACACGCGCAGGGCCTCGTGTTCGTCCGTGCCCACGGTGATCGCTTCGGTAGGGAGGTGGTAGAGGGGTTCGGGGTGTTTGGCGCGGCGGAGTTGGGTGACGACATCCACAATGTCCATCCAACGGCGGGTGCCGAGGATGCCATCCAGGCCGGGGACGCGTTGGGCCACTTCCATGCCGTAGCGTTGGGTCAGGCATCCGGCGGCAATGAGGAGTTGCCCGCCCCGTTTGTGTGCGGCGAGTTCGTTAAGCACGCGGTAGGACTCATCCCGCGCGGGGCCGATGAATCCGCAGGTGTTGACGAGCAGAACACCCGCCTGATTGGGGTTGGCGACTGGGCGAAACCCGGCATTACCGAGCAATTGCGCCATTGAGTCGGAATCTACGGTGTTTTTGGAACAGCCGAGGGAGACGAGGTGGAAAGTTTTGGGAGCTTTAGAAGGCATAAATTTCACGAAAACGCATCACGTATCACGCATCACGTATCACGTATTGCGTTTGTTTGTTTGTTTGTTTGTTTCAGGGTGTAACCGTCCCCGTTGCTTCTAGGGTGGGTGAGGGTGCGGGGGTTTCGGTGATGGTCGGGGTTGGGGTAATCGTCGGGGTGGGGAGAATGATTTCGTTGGGGGTAAAGGTGCGTTGAACCACTTCGCCAAACAAGCCAAGGGGGCCGAGGTCGTTTTGGTTGTAGAAAACTTGTAAAGCCGCCCCGTTACCGGTAAGCAGTTCGATGCTTTCTTGGGCGGAGTAGGAGTACGCGTTGCCGGGGATGACACGGCCCTCAAATTCGATATTGCCATCCACGGTGATCCGCATCCACGCGCGCTGGCGGACAACGATGTAAAGTTGGACGGCATCTTCGTTCAGGATGGGGATGGGGATGCCTGCAGTGGGGGGGGCCTCTTCTCCTGTTTCGCCGGGGAGGTCTGCACCGGGGTTGCCGAGGGTGGCAGTGGGGGAGGGGGTCATTTCGGGGGCAAGTACATCCACGATGGAAGGGGCGGTGGGGCTGGCTTGTTCGGCGGTGGTCAGGGCAGAGACGCGAATGGCACCCCAAATGACAAAAAACAATAAAGCAAGGCCCAACGTGCCGCCAAAGATCAGGTCGTTGGAGAGGTACCGCCGCAGGGGGGGGGCGGGCACCCCGCGCGGGGAGGTGGGTTCGGGGCGTGGCCCGGTTTGGGGGGCACGTGCGCCACGTCGGGCCGTTAGCCCGGCTTGTAAACCATCGGCAAATTTCAGCAACAACGGTTCGGCATCCAGCCCCAGAAAGGTCGCGTAGTTATTGAGCATTCCGCGCCCCTGAACGGGGGAGGGGAGGGCGTTCAGGTTGCCTTCTTCGAGAGCTTTGAGGTAGTGGCTACGGATGCGCGTTTGTTGTTCGATGTCTTCGAGTTTGAGGCCCAAAAGTTCTCGGTGTTGGCGTAATGCCTGCCCGATTTCGACAAAAACGGCCTCCGTGGCGGGGGGGGCGGGGGCAGGCTCTGGCGGGGGCAGGGGGTCCCCGTTGGGGGCGGGTTCTTCCCGGGTGAGGGCGGCAAGCAGGGGTTCCGGGGGCAGGCCGAGGTGTTGTGCATAGGCCCGCAAAAAGCCGCGCGCTTGAGCCAGGGAGGGGAGGCGTTCCAATTGCCCTGATTCGAGCGCTTCCAGGTAGCCCACGCGAATATAGGTCACTCTGGAAATTTGCTCCAGAGAGAGATTTTTGTTTTGGCGTGCCTGACGTAATTGTTGGCCTACGTAAGCGGACATATTACGAAACTTTCAACTCTAAGCCTGAATAGTTACATTTTAACGAAGAAAAAGTCTGCGGGGAGCAGACTTTTCCAATTATCATCAAATTCATTGTATCTTATGGGGGAGGAGCCTTTCACACGGTAGATCTGAAATGGCCCTTCCCCCAAATTTAACGTTGACCGAGACTTACGCAGATTCAGCGACGGGTTCCGCGGTTTCAACGGTCTCTTCGACTGTTTCGACAACTTCTTCCTCGTCCTCAACTTCGTTCAGGTCGGGTGTTTCTCCCTCGCGATGGACGATCACGGTGAGGGCAGGGGCGAGATCGAGGGTCAAACGCACGGGAACGGTGTACCGCCCGAGGGTGCGGAGCGGTTCCATTTCGATATGGCGGTGATTGATTTCGACATCGAGTTTCTTTTTGATTTCATCAGCCACCATCCGGGTGGTGACGGAGCCATAAAGGCGTCCGGTTTCGCTGGCGCGGGCGGCGAAGAGCAAAAATTTTCCGTCGAGTTTGCCCGCGTCGCCGCTCAATTCCTGGTTGAGTTGAGACCGGCGGGTGTTGGCGGCATTGCGAATCCGTTCGGCGTGTTTGATCGCACCGGGTGTTGCCAGCACGCCCAAGCCTTGCGGGATGAGGTAGTTGCGGCCATAGCCATTGGCGACTTTTTTGACATCGCCGGCACGACCGAGTTTGTAAACGTCTTTAAGCAATAAGATTTTCATGGTACAAGCCCTTTGTAAAATAAGATTTTCGGACGAAGGGTACTACGTCCAAAGCGTCTCTGGACCACGTCCAAAGCGCGGCAAATTGTAACAGGATTAGGCAGGCAGTCAAGGAAGTGTTTGGATGACAGAAATTCTCATGACTATAAACGGCGTTCCCGACTGCACCCTCGCTGAACGAAAAGAATGCCTGTTAAGGAACGCCGTTCGACGATAGCGAGAATTGCGGTTCAAGCTTTTGTTTCCTGGTTCAATTTCGGAAGGGGAAGTACAATCCAGAAAAATATCACCCCATACCCCTTTGGAGGATGTATGCAACTACTCAAAGATCGCATTTTGAAACATGGCAAGAATCTCGGCGGAGGGATTCTCAAAGTGGATGGTTTTATTAACCATCAGGTTGACCCCGTGCTGATGTTTGAAGCCGGGAAAGAATTTGCCGAACGGTTTAAAGATGTAGGGGCCACCAAAATCCTGACTGCGGAAATCTCTGGCATCGCCCCCGCGGTCGCCACCGGCTATCATTTAAACCTCCCCGTCGTCTACGCGCGCAAACACAAACCGATTACCATGCCCGATCAGGTCTTCCTGACCCTGGCACCCTCCCACACCAAAGGCCGCACCGTCGAACTGATCGTCTCCCCCGAATACCTCGCGGGCGGCGAACGCGTGCTGATCATTGACGACTTCCTCGCCAGCGGCGCCACCATCCTCGGCCTCGTCCGCCTCGCCCAGACCGCCGGAGCCGTTATTGTTGGCATTGGCGCGCTGGTCGAAAAAGTGTTTGAGGGAGGCCGCGCCAAACTTACCCCTCTTGGAGTCCAAGTGGAGTCGCTCGCGGCCATTGCGAGTATGGAGGGGGAAGAGATTGTTTTCTCATAGGAATTCGTCGAAATTTGTGGGATCAAGTCGGAATTTTCCATAAATTCCCATCCGTTCCCATAAATTCCCTTGAATTCCGACTATTCAGTCCCCTAATAAACCCTATGCACGACTCCCTTGCCATCCTCGACTTCGGCTCCCAAACCGCTCAGCTCATTGCCCGGCGGGTGCGGGAGTGTCACGTTTACTCCGAACTCTTCCCCTGGAATGCCCCGGCTGAAAAAGTGCTGGCGCTCAAGCCCAGGGGATTTATTTTGTCCGGCGGGCCAGCGTCCGTGTACGAACCCGGCGCGCCGTTTGTGCCGCAGTATGTGTTGGACAGCGGCTTGCCCATCCTCGGGATTTGTTACGGGATGCAAGCGCTGACGCACGCCCTCGGTGGGAAAGTGGCCCCCTCCACGCACCGGGAATTCGGGCACGCCCAGATCGAAACCACCACCCCCAACCCCCTCCTCTCCCCCGAAGGCGGACAGGTTTGGATGTCGCACGGCGACCGGATCGAAGTGCCCCCGCCCGGCTTTGTCCCGCTCGCCCGGACGGGGGGCGCGCCCATTGCGGCGATGGGCAACCTGGACGCGGGGCGGTTTGCCGTGCAGTTTCACCCCGAAGTGCGCCACACCCCTTCCGGGACGGAGATCATCCGTCGGTTTGTGGTAGATGTGTGTGGCGCGGCGCCCGGCTGGACCCCGGAATCGATCATCGAAGAGAGTGTGGCCCGCATCCGTGCCCAGGTGGGCGATCAACGCGTGTTGTCTGCCGTCAGCGGGGGGGTGGATTCGTCGGTGGCGACAGCATTGGTGCATCGGGCGGTTGGGAATCAGTTGGTGGCGGTGTTTGTAGATACGGGGCTGTTGCGCGCGGGGGAGGCGTATCAGGTGGTGGAGACATTTCAACAGCATTTGGGGGTACAACTGCGGGCGGTCAATGCCGTAGAAGATTACATGGACGCCCTGGCTGGGATCACCGACCCCGAACAAAAACGGCGCATCATTGGCGAGAAGTTCATCCGCATATTCGAAGAACAGGCGAACGCCATCGGACATCCGCCGTTTCTCGTGCAGGGCACCATTTACCCCGACGTGGTGGAATCGAGCGCCCCCGACCGGGCACAGGCCGCGAAAATCAAAACCCATCACAACGTGGGCGGTCTACCGGAAGATATGCAGTTTAAATTAGTGGAACCGTTACGTTATTTGTTTAAAGATGAGGTGCGGGCGGTGGGAGAAGCGTTAGGGCTGGCGCACGAGTTGGTGTGGCGGCAACCCTTCCCCGGCCCCGGGCTGGCGGTCCGTATCCTGGGCGAGATCACGCCCGAACGCGTGGAACGGCTCCGCGCGGCGGACAAGATTTTGACCGATGAGTTGGGCGCGGCAGGAATGCTTCGGATGACGGGAGACGGGGGGCGGGAGATGGATAAAACCGGTCTTCAGTCTTCTGCCCCCGGTCAGTCATCCGTCCCCGGTCAGTCTTCTACCGCCGGTCACCCGTCTGGCAGTGCCCAGGCGTTCGCGGTGCTGTTGCCCGTGCGGTCGGTGGGGGTGATGGGCGATTACCGGACCTATCAGGAAGCGATTGCCATCCGCGCCGTGACGACCGACGATTTTATGACCGCCGACTGGGCGCGGCTCCCGCACGATTTGCTGGCCCGTATCTCGACCCGGATTGTGAACGAAGTCGCAGGGGTAAACCGGGTGGTGTACGACATCACCAGTAAACCCCCGGCGACGATTGAATGGGAGTGAGGAATAGTGAGGGCTGAAGCTCGAAGAAGCTTCCTGCTCATGGTGATTAGTTACAACCGACGGATGATTGCCAGATGAATTCTTTCCGGTATTCCGTTTTGCGGATTTTGACCTTACGGAATATGAAATACGCTGTGGAAAAGATTTAGAGCCTGTCCGAAAATTGTAGTGTAGCCCCTTGTGGGCGGGGACAAGCCCCTAAGCTACAATAATTTTCGGACAGACATTTAGCTGGAGTACATTCGTTATTTCTTGGAGGCGCACATGGATTTAAGAGAAGTTCTTACTCAAGCATGGCACATTACATGGAAACATAAAATTTTGTGGCTCTTTGGGGTTTTGGCCGGGTGCGGCGGGCAGGTGGGGAATAATAGCTTTAACTATTCGATCAATAGCGAGGCTCCCCAATCTCCTACCGGACCGTCGAATATTCCAGGTGCCCCTGGCATGTCTCCCGGCTTGCGGCAATTTTCTACCATGTTTGAGCGGTGGTTTGAGCAATTTTCGCCAGTCGAAATTATTTTGTTTGTCGCCATTGCCGTGATGGTTTTGTTGTTTTTGTTTGTCTTTTTTACCGTGTTGGGGACCGTAGGGCGGATCGGGTTGGTCAAAGGAACGGTGGAAGGGGAGCGGGGCGTGGTCAGCCTTTCGTTTGGGGAATTGTTTGGGCAGGTGCGCCCGTTTTTCTGGCGGGTGATCGGGTTGGGTTTGTTGTTGGGCTTGGTGTTTGTGGTGCTAGGCGGGATGTTTGCTGTGTTCGCAGGCATTTTTACATCCATTACCTTTGGGTTTGGGGCAATTTGCCTGTTGCCGCTTTTATGTGTGTTGGGACCCCTGGGGTGGCTCGTTGGGTTAGCCATTCAACAAGCTTATGTGGCGTTGATCGCCGAAGATTTGAGCATCGCCACCGCGCTCCAACGGGGGTGGGAAGTTACCCGGCAGAATCTTGGCCCGGTCATTTTGATGGGGCTGATCCTGAACGTTGGTGTGCTGATCGTTGGCGGGACGCTGGTGGTTTTGCCCTTTACGGTCATGGCCCTCCCTGCTCTGGGTGGGGTGGCGATTGGAAGCGATGAGGCGGTGGGGGGCGGGTTGCTGATTGCCGGGCTGTGTCTCATGCTTTATCTGCCCGTGATGATTGTGTTGGGCGGTTTGATTCGCACCTATTATGAAGCGGCGTGGACGTTGACGTATTTGCGCCTTTCGCGGCCCCGCGAGATTTCGATGGAAATGGCCTAATCGTATCGGACAGGTGGCGCGAGCCATTTTATTTAAACCATTCCTTCCCCCTTAAAGTAAGTTTTCGTAAGTTTGCCCACGCAAAAAAACTTCAAAAGACTTCTTTTACAAAGCATTCATTCCCATCACCCTATGCGTTTCGACTTTCGTTATGTTCTACAACAGCCGTTTCTTTTGCTGTGGAAACACAAGCCGTTGATCCTATTAAATCTGCCGGGTAGCCTGGCTGGGGCGCTATTTACAGCCTTGTTTCCGCTCATGTTTGCCCTGCCCTTTTTTGTCGAATCGGGGCCATTGAATCGCCTGCTGGACGATCCGTGGCCGATTTTTGCCCTGATTTTCGGCGGCTCGGTGGTCTTGATGTTGAGCACCACGCCTCTCTCGATCTTCACCTCTAGCGCGGTCATCCGCGGGGTGACGAAAGTGGAAACAGGGCAGGAACTCGGCAGTTTACGCGACCTGCTCCGGGAGGTGATCCCGTTTTTTTGGCGGGTGGTGGGGTTGACTGCGCTTCAAGGCGGGGTGGGGCTTTTGTTTGCCGCGCTCCCTGCCGTGTTGATCGTGATCACCGCGGGGGTCGCGGTCATTTGCCTCGGGCCGTTGATGCCGATGACGACCCCGCTTGTGTTTGTTTTTTCATTGGTTGGGATTTTAGCCATGCACATCATCCTCGTCGAAGATGTAGGCGTTTTAGAAGCCATTCGCATCGGATGGCAAGATTTCAAAAAAACCTGGCTTTCCCTGGTGCTTGTGTTTTTAATCGTCTCCCAACTTGGTGGGATGATTTTTGGCGTCCTTTTTATCCTGCCCAGTTTGGGCGTTGTACCATTTTTTATCGCCCTGTCCAGCAGTGATCCGCAAACGGCGGTCGTACCCATGAGCATTGGCCTGGTTGCCGTAGGTTTATTTGTGCCGTTCATGGTGTTTGGGTTGATGATGTTTACCACCTTCACACAAACTGCCCTCGCGATCATGTATCTGGAAGTGCGAAAAATTGTTCCCCTCCCTCATGATGTCCCTCCTTCACCACCCTCCTGACCCCTCCACCCCCACCGTTGCCACCGATCTCGAAGGCACCCTCACTGCAGGCACCACCTGGAAAGGGATGTACAACTACCTGCTCCAACACGGGTACGCGCGCCAGGCGCGGGGATTTTACCTCACCCATCTCCCCGGATACCTGTCCCACAAACTGTTGGGCGGGGATTTTGGCAAGTTCAAAAACGCGTGGATGCGCGACCTGCTCCACGTGTTCAAAGGTTTTTCTACCCAGAAATTCGCGGACATGTGCCTCTGGGTGGTCGAAAATGAAATCTGGCCCCAGCGTCGAAAACAGGTCGTAACCGAACTCGATGCCCACCTGAAGGCGGGGCGGCGTGTCCTCGTCGTAACGGGGATGTATGAACCCTTGCTGGAACAACTCATCCGAAAACTTCCCGGCCTCGAAGCCCTCGCAACCCCCGTCCAATGGGATAACGGTCATTTTTCCGGGATGCGCACGGATGATTTCAACACCGGCGAACGGAAACGCCAAAACCTGCATCCCTTTGCCCAAAATGGAAAAATCTACGCCGCCTACGGGGACACTTTCCCGGACGTGCCCATGCTCGAAATGAGTGAACATCCGGTGGCGGTCCATCCTGATCCACAGCTACGCGCCGCGGCGTTGGCGCGAGGGTGGCGGATTTTGATGGGGGAAGATGGTAGAATTTAGCCAATGAACATTTTAGAAATCCCCTCCATTTCCCGCATCCGCCGCAACCACGGCCTGGAACACGCCACCATCCACATCCTTTCCCGTAAAAGCCCCAAAACGCCGATGGCCGGGCATTCCGATACCGGTGGATTTTGGTTGATTGGCGATCTCGAAACAAATTTAATCCGGCAATGTGCCGGCGAAGCCCTCCAGCGTATGAAAAATGGCGAACATAAACTCGCGGTCCACCCCAATTGTGGCACAAACTTTGTCACCGCGGGGATGGCCGGGGGACTGGCGGGCGCGGCGGCCATGTTTGGGACGCGAAAGTGGTCGGAGCAGGTGGCCCGTTTGCCGCTGGCAATCAGTTTCGCCACCCTCGCGTTGATCTTTACCCAACCGTTTGGCTTTCTCCTGCAAGAACATGTCACCACCTCCGGCAAACCGGGGGCGATGGAAATCGTGGATGTGATCCCCACTCGCCGCGGCAAGTTTACCGCCCACCGCATCATTACTCGCGGCTAACCCCTACGTTCCCCATTCTCCATGTCCACCCCCACCATTTACCTCCTGCACGGCGATGACGAATTTGGCATGGCCGAATTTGTGCAGGATATGCAAGAAAAGATGGGCGATCCCACCACGGCGGGGATGAATACAACCCGTTTGGAAGGGCGGGGGTTCTCCCTCGCGGACTTGCAACGCGCGACGAGTGCGATGCCCTTTTTGGCCTCCCGCCGGATGGTGGTGGTGGTGCATCCGATTGGGCAACTCAAAAGTCAGACCGACCGCCAAAAATTTACCGATTTGCTCGATCATCTTCCGCCCACGACCGCCGCGGTCTTGCTCGAAGAGCCGTTGAAGGAGGAGCATTGGTTGTTGAAATGGGCGCAAAAAGCGGGGGAGCGGGTGTGGGTCAAGGGGAAAAATCTGCCCAAAGGCCCGGAGCTGGTGAAGTGGATTCGCGCGCAGGCGCGTGAGCGGGGCGGGGATATCACACCGGAAGCGGCCGCGCATTTGGCGGTCCTGGTGGCGGATGATAATCGGTTGGCTTCGACAGAAATCGAAAAATTGCTGGCGTATGTGAATTACAAGCGGGCGGTGGATGCGGATGATGTGGATTTGCTAACTCCGGACAACCAGGCTGGGGATGTGTTTAAAATGGTGGACGCAGTCGGGGGGCGTCAGGGAAAACTGGCTTTGAATATGCTCCATAAATTGCTGTCGGACAATGAGCCGATCATTTTATTTTCTATGATCGTGCGTCAGTTCCGGTTTTTGATTTGGACGAAGGAGATGTTGAGCCAGAACGCGACCCAGCGGGAGATTGCGGACTCGTTGAAGTCTCAGCGAGTGCGGGATTTTGTCGTCCCTAAATTGATCCAGCAGAGTAAAAATTTCGATCAACCCACGTTAGATGCGATCTATCGCAGGTTGATCGAAATTGATGAACGGGTGAAGACCGGGCAGATTGAGTGGGAAACGGCGTTGGACACATTGATTGTGGGGCTGACTGCTTAAAACGCTTAAAATTGGAAAATACTCATTCAGGGAAGAAATTAGCTCGAAAAGTGTCAAAGGGGATGCACATTCCCTTTTTTTTGGGGCGTTTCCTCATTAGCCTGAACAGGTGCAAAAATAAAGTAACTACTCAACCAGGGTAGAGGTTAGCGTGAAAAAAAGATAGGGCGGATGAATTGCCCCCACCTATCATTTTTGGGGAACTTTCTTCTTTACACAGGACGGATTACGGGAAAAATTACCCTGAAAACCTATCGTAAAACAATACCCCACAAGACCCAATAAAAAGCAGGCCACGATGCCTATCGTGGCCTGCTTTCCTATTTGAAGATTAATTCGCCCGGTTCACCCCAATCCAAAGATGATTGGGCAACACCGTCATCATAGAGCGGATTTCCACATTGCCAGCCATCATTTTTTTGCTGTCGATAGTTTTGTTGACCGGCAACATGCTGGGGTGGACATAACAGAGATTGGGAACGTTCCCGTATTTTTTCTTGTAATA
>JABWBV010000154.1 GCA_013359445.1 Anaerolineales bacterium
TTCGCCAATCAGTCGGGGGAGAAATTCGTCTGGCAGGGGCACGCCCGCTTGCACGGCGAGGGGCTGGAATTCAGTCAGGATTTGCCGGGCAAGGTGTTCGAGTTCGGCGGGGGACAGGGTTTTGCGTTGGGACGCGACGGCTTTACGGGCCTGGGCTTCGGTGGTCAGGCGTGTCCACCAGGTGTCCAGGGCGTCGGAGGCGGGGGCCAGGACGGTGGGTTTGACCGCCTGCCCGCTCAGGTCAAAGGGGTGGGGATGGGGCGACATGAAGTTATCCTTTTTTGAATCGGCGCAACCAGCCCTTGCGGGTCCCGTTTGCGGACGTGGGTAGAAACCCCGCGCGGGCCGCGCCTTCGCGAACGACCGGGACAAAATGACTGGCAAACCCGACGAGCGCGTCCACGTACGCGGCGAGTTCTTCGGGCTTTTCGCGTTTGTATCGCCAGACCAGAATGTCTTCGGCGCGGTCGCTATTGACGGCCTCGCTGGTTAAGTGGGGCGCGACGAACGGCAATAGGCCATTGGGAGACAAGGGCAAATGCAGGTGGTCTTCCTTTAAAGAGTGTTGCAGGAGCGTGTGGGCGGCCTTGAAATTTTGTCCGATGACCTGGTTGTAGCAGAGCTTGACCCGACTGCCGACAAACTCATACGAGGCCTCGCGCCCGACCACGCCGGACAGGGACGCAAGCATCCGCGCGAGCCAGCGTCGGGTTTCGGCCAGATCGGGGATTTCCGGTTTGATGACGATGGCAATGCCTTCCGCCAACCGTAACGCCGCGCGGTGGACGACGTGCGCGGGGTTGATGCCCACGTCCAGAATCACGACGCCGCCCGTGGCAACGCCCGCTTCCAATAGCCCGTGCAGAACCCCGGTAATCCGTTCTTCATTTTGGAGGGCCTGATCGCCCAAATCATCGGTGATGAAGCCGGGCAAAACTTTCAAGGTGGGCAAATGGGGCAGGGGCGTGAAGGCTTCGAGATAGCGTGCGCCCGCCGCAATGTCGCCCATCACGGACGTGTTTCGGGCCAATTCCTGGCGGAGCAGGCCGATCAGGGTGGTTTTGGCGTGTTGCAAGCGCAGGTGATATTGAAGCGAACCGGCGTTGGCATCGGCGTCAATCAGGTAGGTGGTCAGGCCGGAGAGGGCGAACAAGACGGCCAAATTGACGGCAGTCGTTGTTTTGCCCGTGCCGCCTTTAGGGGAGGTGACGACGATTTTCCGTGTTGCCATGCCACTTTGAAGCCGCGCGGCCATATCACCGCCCAACACGGTGCGCCGAAATTGGGCATCTGCGGCCAAGGTGCCGGATTCGGCGCGACGGATTTCACTCAAGAGCCGATCTGTTTCGAGTTCGGTGGGGGGGAAGGCAAACGCATGTACCCCTGTGCTGTGTGCCCAGGCCGCCAGTCCATCGTCCGCGCCCGCGAGAATGAACAGGAACTTGCCCCGTTCTGCCGCGCGAAGCAGGCTTTCGGTGGTGACCGCCGCTTCCGGGGCGACGACAATCACACCCTGGAAGTCAAATAAATCCAGATGTTGGGGGGAGAACGCCGCCATTTGCCCGGCGAGGGTATGTCCGTGTTCGGCGAGGGTGAGGCTGAGACGGGAAGTGACGGTTCCAGTTCCGAGGAGGAGTATCTGCATAATCCTGTCCTTTGACGCAAAGCCGCGAAGGCGCAAAGAATTTTCAAGAAACCTTTGCAGCTCCGCGGCTTTGCGTCGAAATCCTTTATGGTTGTTGTAACGCCTCTTCCCGATCGGCGCGAAACAGGTCTTCAAAGTCCCAATAGGTGAAGCCGGGGGTGACGCCTTCGTCGCCGCGGGCCAGGAGGGAGATGAATAACTGGGCACCTTGTTGGAGAGCGAGGGAGAGGGGTTCGCGGCTGGCGTTGGGGATGAGGAGGATCAGGCGTTGGTCCTGGGGAGCGGAAACAAAGACGGGAGCGTTCGGGTCGTTGCTCGAAACGGGTTGGGGCAAGCCTTCGATGGCGATGACGCGCACGCCTTGGGGGAAGAGGTCTTTGGCGAGCGGAGGAAATGTTCGGTCGAGGGCTTCGGTAAGGTCTGCTTCCGGGCCAGGGGTGAGGGAAAGTGTGCGGGTCAGGACGGGGGTGGGGAGCCAACTCCCGCTGGAAGGGGTGGGCGTCGCGGGGGGTTGGGGGCGTCCGGCGATCACGACAGTGATTCCGATCAAATCTCCAGGGAGAAATGACGCCGCATCCGGGGCGGTGATGTTGTTTTCACTCAGGGGAAGGGGAAACAGGCTGTGATCGGGATATTCCGCCAAAAATGCTGACAGCCGAAAGCCTTCCCCTGCCGGGGCGAGGACACTGCTCCGAAAAATGGGCTGACCGGCATACATGGGGAGGGCGGTGATCCCACCAATGAGGTCGGGGACTTCTTCGGCGGGGATGTACAGGGCGGCGTTGTCATCGGCATAGACGGTTTTTTCGACGAGATCGGCGGCAGTGAGGGGGTGGCCGATGGGCAAATCTCGTGCGGCGGCTAAAACCGTGAGGGTGGGAGGGCGTTGGGCGGCGGCAAGGCTGTTCAGGGCGAAAAAGCTGACGAGAAAAACCAGGATAGAAATGCCTAAGACGGCAAAGTTGAGGCCAGATGTGGCAAGGCGTTTGAGCATGGGGGAACCTCCGAGGGTAGTTGGGGGGAGTTGGTTGATTGGTTGGTTTGTTTGTTTGTTTGTTGGTTGGTTGAGAAGTTAGGTGGGTTGGATTCGTTTAGTAACTCAATGACTGTGAAAATGGCCATGCCACTCCGCTGGTCCGTAGAGCATCGCGGAGATTGGGATGGGTGGTGAGGGAGTGGTTAAGTTGTTCGGCGGCTTGAACGAGGAAGCCGCAGAGCAGGACGGTGAAAGTTTCCGAGTGGGCGCGTTCGGAATCCTGACAAACCTGCCAGGCGTGGAGAAGGGCACGGAGTTCGTGAGTCATGGGGTCTTGGGCGAGCGATTCGGCGGCGGAGCGGGGCCAGCCGGGGAAGCAAGTGAGGATGAGGGCGGTGAATGTGGGGAGGATGTCGGCGGAGGAGGCGAGGGGCAGGTTTGTTGGTTGGTTCGTTGGTAGGTTGGTTGGTTGTTGGAAGTGATAGATGAGATCGTTGAGGGATGCGTCCGGGTGGGTTTGCAGGTAGCGAATGGTGCTCGCTTGTCGCAAACCCGTGTCCAGCGCCAGGGCGAGGGTGTGTTGGGCTTGCGCGGTCAGGCCTGCGACGGCGCGGATATTGCGGATGGCGATCCGGTCTTTGAGTTCCGCGGGGAGGTGGTTGGCGAGTTTGAGCCAGCGCGTGCGGCGGGTTTGGTAGGGGGTGGGGGCTTCGGGCAAGGGGAGACTCCAGGATACGTGTATGTTTTCCCTATGATCGTACTGGAGGAGAGAGGGGGGTGTCGCGGAAACGTCGCGAAAGAGGAATGTGAGCTATTGGCTTTAAACAACACACACCCGGCTTTCGCCGGGTGTGTGTTAGAAGTGTTATTTCTTTTCCCCTACCGCACAATAATCGGTAAATACACTTTTGGCAACTGCAAGGAGAAGAAGTATTTCGTCCCGCACCCAGATACATTCGGATTCCAATGCACAATCTTTATGTAATAGGTTCCGTCTGCTGGGGCAACCCAATCTATTCGAGAAGCCAACGATCCGCCGCTATCGTCGTTCGAGGCTAACAGGGTGGTTCCATCAGTGTCGTACAGGTAGAGATAGGTATCGGCATTCGCGCCAAGATTAAATGTACGAAGAATATAGATGCTCCCAGCTTGCGCATCAAATTGAATCCAGTCTTCATCTCCGGGACGATAGGTGTTATGAAGTTGGACTTCGCCAAGTGAAATTGGAGTTGCATTTGAGAACAAATTATCTCCCTCGTAAGCATCGGGTTCCGCGAGACAGAAGGTTATCCCCGCCGAGAAGATATTGTTTTGATCATCAGGCTCGGTCACAACTCCTTCCGAGTCTGTCTGAGCATAGAGGGTGCCCGTGATTTCATCAGTTGGACCAAGAAGGCTCATCATTTCACCGGGCAAAGCTGATGGGTGAGCAATGACGGTCGTCAGTGTAACAACGCCAGTTGGTGTAATTGGTTCATTGACCCAAAATTGGAGAGACCCCGTATAGTCTCCAGCCCCAGAGGGAAGATGGTCAAAATAGAGATCCGTAAAGAAGCCGTTTTGCGTGGTTTTGTCTCCCTGGTTTTGGACTACTGCTTGGAGTAGTAACCCGCCGCTTAGATTAGGATATGAGTTTAGACGTAATAGTACAAGATCAGGGGTTGCCGTTGTAGGGGGTTGAATGGAGGTTCCAGCAGCAAGAGACGGTTCATTTGTGATGATCGAGTATGTTCCATAAGAGAAACTTGTACGCGCAATATTCGATAACTGAACATGAGTAATTTCTGCAAACACCCTTGCCTGATTTTCAGCCGACCCGATGGTCAGAGGAGGCGTTCCAGAGTTAATGTTGCCCCATTGAACGGTGCCTGTATAGTCCAGCTGACCATCAATATAGATTTTGATCGTGGAATTTTGTAAAGTGAAGGCCACATGGTGCCAATTTGTGTCTCCAATAGCCGTACTGCTGTTAAAGCTCTCAGAACCACAGGTGGGACATGGCCAAATAGATACGCGAACAGTTCCATTTCCATTTAATTCCATCAACCAGCGATTCTGGACCCCGTCAAGCTGCCCAGCCAAACGCCCCCATGCGCCACCTGTTCTTCGCATAAATAGCTCGAAGGTGAATGTCTGTAGATTGAAGGCGGATGCAGAGCCGCAATTAACAGTTGGCCCGTCCGTTCCTCCTTGAAAATGAAGTGCGCCAGAGAATTTTGCCGGGGTTATCCATATCGTTGTCCCATCTATTGAGCAATTATTCCCACCCGCCGAGTCGTACAGGGTAGAGCCGCTCCCCTCGTGCATATACCAAAGACCAACTGAATTTGCATCCCCAGGAGGGTCAAATACCGTTGTAATGTCACCAGGGGGCGTTCCTGGCGAAGGGTTACCGTAATAAAGCTGATGAGTGGTGTTATCAGAGGTCCCACCTGGAATGTTAGGTTGTGTTCGAAACCAAAGATCAATCATGCTCGTCGTGCAATTCTGAACCACGCGCTCCAATTCTGTTGTATCTAGATAAACAATCCGTAAATCGTCACATTTCGGGGTAGCCTGTGACGCGTTAAACAATTCGGATGCCGTTGGGGTAGTTGAGTTGTCAAAATGCAAATGAACGGAATAGCCCGCGGGAAGCGTAGTTCCTTCCATGTTATTCAGGATGATGATATTCCGTTTTTCACTGTATCCCGTATCCCACCAGGATGTAGGGGGCATGGCAGACGGGTCGATGAGTGTAGATGTGTCTGCATTGCCTGGATATTCGTTATGATTGTAGGCTTTATCCGTCGCCCGGCACCGAAAAGCATAACTGTGTCCGGGTTGTCCGATGAACAATTCATACGTCTTTGTAACCGGAACACTTACAAGCCAATCAACCCAGGAACCGTGATCGGAATCGAAGAATTGGAGATCATACGATTTCACTCCGGCCAGATTATCCGTTCCACCCCAACTCACCTGAAAGACACTATCATAGGTTGTCGGGGCGAGAGGTTGGATAGTACAACTAGGCTCGGTCAGATCAATGCCGAACATTTGCACGCCAGAGGCATTCGTGCCCACGTCATTGCTTGCTGTCACCTGCCAGTATAAGAGCGGGAAGGTTTGGGCTAAGGTAACGGTTTGAGACAGAACATCAGGGGCAAAGGTTTGTCGAAAGATAGGGTTGGGATCATCTTTGGGAGAAGGAGTGGTGCTGATGTGCAGGGTATAGTTCTCGGCACGAATGGTCGGCTGCCAAACGAAGTTGTTCGTCAGGGTATTAAGATAAATAGGATCCGATCCGAGCATCGAGGGAGAGACTGGCGCAACCAGATGGGTACTATCCGGGCGGCGATGCTCAAGGGTATAAACAACATCAGCGTAATCGCCTGCATCTGGCTCAATTGCCATCGCAACAACACGTACCAAGTGTGGTCCATCTGCGTATTCTAATGTATTCCAAATAGGAACATCCGTCGCATTGAAACAAGGGCTGCCCTGCTCTTTGATAATGTGCCACTCCCCAGAATCAGTGCCGTTACTCGCATCATTGACGAGGACGCGCAAGGTAATGTTGACCCCTGCATGTCCTGAACTACACCCAAAAATCTCAACCTGTTCAGCTGTAGATGGGGAGGCGGGACTAAAGTGATCAATGTACGCCGTAACTCCTGTTGGTTCGACTGTAAAGTGCCATTTCTCACTCCACTCACTGATTCCTCCCTGACTGTCCATCACCTGGGTCTGCCATTCATAGGTCCCAGGCGTGATCGAACCGAACGTATGGCAAGAACTGCCCACCCAACCTGAGTCCACCGTTCCTACAGAAGCCGATGCCAGAAAGCGATACTGGGTAACCGGATGGCCATCTGGATCACCTTGCTCCTGGGTACAAAGTTGAGGGGCATTGCCAATCGTAACGTACCAATCATATGCCGGATTTGCAACCAAAACGGGACGGTAAGGCGCGTAATTGTTCGCGCCTCCCCCTGTCAACTCGAACAAAATCCCCTTACGCTCAGGATCGTCCCAGGATGAACCGGTATAGTCATCGGCTTCGGCGACAATCGCGTGTTCCCCAGCGCTATAACCATTCGTGTGCCAGATACAATCCTGGATTTCTGGTGCGCCAAGTTCACAAAGCGGTTGCCCATCCACAAGGATACGTAGTGCCCTAAAATTGGGCAAACCATCCACCCTTGCGTAAATCCGCACCTGATCAGCACTGGCCGGAGAGGGTGGGTCGGTATAAAGCGTAATATAGTTGCTCTGAGATTGCACATTAAGCTGTACCCAAATCGTCGGACCAAAATAGGTTCCTTGCGGATTGCGTAAACGCCAATATCCTGTGTAATTGCCTTCCGATGGGGGAGAAGTTAGATTCACACTGATGTCCACTTCTCCTCCAGGCCCCGTTACAGGGATATCCACGGCTCCTGGTGCACCCATTTGATCGCCATTAATAAAGACAAGCTGATAGCCACTGCCCCAGGTGGTAGTGCCAGTATTTTGTAACCGCCAGGTTTTGACGAGAGATTGGTTGGGGGAGACGACAGTGCCATCGGGGAGGGTAATGTCGGTTATAAAAGTAGCTGAGTCGTTTTGAGCATTGTCGTCAACATACATTACACCTCCCAAGTATTCTGTATGCGGAAGAGTGTCAACCAGATTTAAGAAAGGCTTGATCTCTGGGGCCTTGTTACCTTCTGTGTTTGCTAAATCACAACCATAACAGTGCGGCTCATAACCAACAAACAGGTTATAACTTTTTTCTCCTTGATAGCATTGTAAAGGATCGGCATCTGGATTGCCTGGGTCTTGCACATAAGGTGTCCATCCCCATGGATCAACAGGGTGACCATTAAGATGAACCTCGAAGTGCAAATGAGGTGCCCAGGAACAAATTTCTCCTGTTGATTTCCAGCATGTTCCTCCCGCCCAGGCAATTTGTTGCCAAGGATCTATATGCTCACCTACATTTGGAACTCCATTTTGTCCAGGCCAGGGAACCGCTTCCCCTTGAGTATATGGGTTGTACAAATGAAAATAATGGGTAGTATAAGCATTGTTAGGGGAATCGTGCTGAATAGTAATACCACATCCTTCAGGAGCGCGATAATTTTTATTTTGAGGAGTACCATCACTCTGGCATTTTGCTTCAATGATAGTTCCAGAACCTGCAGCATAAACGGGCGTACGCAACATGACACCAGCGCTTTTTCCCCAGTCATATCCAGGATGCCCATCATAGAAAACGTATTCACCTGCTCCATTATCACACTCAGCACACCAAAATCCTAATACGCCGGATGCGTATTCATTGAACTTTTCTCCTAAGTTAGGATGAATACGGGGAAATTCTAATGTTGGACCAATTGCAATATTTTCTCCTAACCCATAATCAAGGAAGTTTGCTGTACAGCTCTGTTGTTCTGGGGTTGTTGGTTTGGTGATTTTACGGTATTTAGGAAAATGATGGTCAAACCAAGAAGATGGATTTCTCCAGCCTTGAGGTGTATTGAAGGGTAAGTATAAAAAAGGCGCTGGATCAGAAAAAACTTCATCACTTTCGGTAGTCGTACTCATAGAGGCACTATCTGTTATTTGAAAACTTAACATCAGTACCAACAAGCATAGCAAGATATTCAATGCAACAGGGAAAACACTAAATTTCGATTTCAAGGAATCCTCCTTCTATCAGCAAAACCTATGAGATGATTTGAATAAGTCTTCTTCTTCTCCGCCCAAACTCCCCCCTTTTAAACCAAAAAGGGAATCTTCAGCCAGGGGAACGACTCTCCCTCCCAACCAGCGACATCCAATAGCATACCCAAAACCCCCCACATGAGTCAATCATTAAAATCCTGATATACTTTTTCCCACCCCTCCTCACTTCGGAGTACCCGCCCTCATGCCTCACCCCTCCCTCCTCCCCAACACCCTCCTCACTGGCCCGTACTTCGATGAAACCGTTCAGGTCATTACCACCATGCCCATCGGGGACGCGGTCAAGTTGATTGGGAAGGGACTCCGCACGGGGCGGGTGCATGAGGTGGTGCTGTCGGCGGAGCAGGTGGGGCGGTTGGAAGTGGTGGGGGGAGAGGAGGGGTTTGATGGGGACGGGGGGCGGTTTAAGTTGGGGGTGGAGGCGATGCGGTTGAAGCTGGCGTATGAGTATGATCCGTTTTTTTCGCTGTCTATTGCGCGGATCGATCCCCTGCCGCACCAGTTGGAGGCGGTGTACGAGTATTTTTTGAAGTCGCCGCGCATTCGATTTTTGCTGGCGGATGATCCGGGGGCGGGGAAGACGATTATGGCGGGGTTGTTGATCAAGGAGTTGAAAATCCGGGGGTTGGCGAGGCGGATTCTGATCGTCGCCCCGGCGAATTTGACGTTTCAGTGGCAACGCGAGTTGAAGGATAAGTTTCGGGAGCCGTTTGAGGTGATTCGGGGGGATGTCCTGCGTGCGAATTATGGTTCCAACCCCTGGCAGGAGCGCAGTCAGGTAATCACGTCGGTGTCGTGGGTGTCGCGGATTGAGGATGCGAAGGAGAGTTTGCTCCGCAGTCAGTGGGATTTGGTGATTGTGGACGAGGCGCATAAGATGAGCGCGTCCAATAGCGAGCGGAAGACGCTGGCGTATCAGTTGGGGGAGGCGTTGGGCGAGCGCACCGACCACTTCCTGCTGATGACAGCTACCCCGCACAAAGGCGATCCCACCCATTTCAATTTGTTTTTGCAGTTGTTGGACAGGGATGTGTACGGGGACGTGTCCAGCCTGGAAGAGGCGATGCGGCGGCAGGTCGCGCCGTTTTATTTGCGGCGGGTGAAGGAGGCGTTGGTTTCGTTCCCTGAACCGGAGAGCGGGCAGGTGAAGATGCTGTTCACCAAACGGAATGTGCGAACGGCGGCGTTTGAACTTAATTTTGAGGAGATGGAGTTTTATGACGAGTTGACCCGCTACGTCGAAGACCAATCCAGCCAGGCGGCGGCGGATGATTCGCCGCGCGGGCGGGCATTGGGGTTCACGATGGCGATGTTGCAACGGCGGTTCGCGTCGAGCATGTACGCGGTGCGGCGTTCGTTGGAGCGGATGCGGGACAAACGCCAGCAGATTTTGGATGACCCCGAAGGGTATCGGCAGGAGCAGATCGCCCGTAAACTGCCCGACGATTTTGATGAATTGCCCGAGGACGAACAGGCTGAAATCCTGGAAATTTTGGAAGGGGCGGTGGCGTCGGTGAACCCGGCGGATTTGCGGTTGGAGATTGCCCGGTTGACCCGGCTGATTGGGGTGGCGCAGGCGTTGGAGGCGCGGGAGGTCGAGACGAAGTTGGGCAAACTGCGCCAGACGTTGACCGATCAGGGGGTGTTTGCCGATCCGAAGATGAAGTTATTGTTATTTACCGAGCACAAGGACACGCTCGATTATTTGGTGGGCAAACTGCGGGCGTGGGGGCTGACGGTGACGCAGATTCACGGCGGGATGAAGATTGGAGACCGCAACACGCCGGGGACACGGATTTATGCCGAATGGGAGTTTAAGGAAAAGTGTCAGGTGCTTGTGGCGACGGAAGCGGCGGGGGAGGGAATCAATCTGCAATTTTGCTGGTACATGATCAACTATGACATCCCCTGGAATCCCGTCCGGCTGGAGCAACGGATGGGGCGCATTCACCGGTACGGGCAGGAGAAGGATTGTTTGATCGTCAATTTTGTCGCCGGGAATACGAGGGAGGGGCGGGTATTGCTCAAGTTGTTTGAGCGGTTGGGCAAAATCGAAAACGATCTCGACCCCAAACGCACTGGGAAGGTGTTCAACGTGTTGGGCGATGTGTTTCCGGCGAACCAGTTGGAGCGGATGGTGCGGGAGATGTATGCCCGGAATCTGACCGAGCAGGTGATCAAAGACCGGATTGTGGAGCAGGTGGATACGGCGCGGTTCCGCAAAATCACCGAATCCACGTTGGAGGGGTTGGCGAAGCGGGAGTTGAATCTGGCGGCGCTGATTGGAAAGGCGGCGGAGGCGAAGGAGCGGCGGTTGATCCCGGAAGTGGTGGAGGAGTTTTTCTTGGAGGCAGCTCATCTGACAGGGATTACGCCCAGAGAGACCCGAAAGGGCGCACAGATTTACCGGGTTGGGCGGGTGCCTCGCGCCGTGCAGGAGTGGGGGGAACGGTTGGAGCCGGTGTTTGGGCGGTTGGGGCAGGAATATAACCGGGTGGTGTTTGCAAAAAATCGGTTGGCGGAGGATGCGACGCTCGAATGGGTGACGCCCGGCCATCCGTTGTTTGAGGCGGTGCGGGAGACGGTGGCCGAGCGGGTACAGGATGATCTGCGGCGGGGGGCGGTGTTTTTCGATTTGCAACGGGCACACCCCGCGCGGGTGGATGTGTTTTCGGCGGCGGTGCGCGATGGGCGGGGGCACGAGTTACATCGGCGGTTATTCCTGGTCGAGACGGAAGGGGAGCAGATGTGCGTGCGGGAGGCGACATTGTTCGGCGATCTGCAACTCGCGCAGCAATCCGCGGAAGCCGGGACAGGGGTTCCCACGGCAGAGGGGTGGCCGGACAAGGCTGGGGTGGAGGCGTTTCTGATCAACGGGGCTTTGTCCACCTTTTTAAAGGAAGTGATCCATCAACGAGAGCGGGAACTTGCAACGATTGCGGCGCATGTGGAGATCAGTCTGAATGCGATCATTGACCGGGTGCAGGTGCAGTTTGCGGCCCTGCACGAGCAGGTGATGGCGGGGGCGAGTGAGCCGGGGTTGGAGGGGCGTTACCGGATTATGGAGGAGCGGCTGGAGGAGTTGAACATGCGGTTGGAACGGCGGCGGGCGGAATTGGAGCAGGAGCGGCATTGCACACTGGCAGATATTCAGCACGTCGGGCGAGCGTGGGTGTTGCCCCACCCGGAACGAGACACGCCCGGTTTTGCGCCGATGGTGCGGGATGCGGAGATCGAGCGGATTGCCGTTGAAGCGGCGATGGCGCATGAACGTGAACGGGGGTGGGTGGTGGAAAGTGTGGAGGCGGAGAATCGGGGGTACGATTTGATCTCCCGGCGGGCGGCGGAGGTGCGGTATATCGAGGTGAAGGGGCGGGCGCATGTGGGGGAGGTGGCGCTCAGTCCGAATGAGTTTCAAAAGGCGGGGATTTTGGGGGAGGATTATTGGTTGTATGTGGTGTACAACTGTGCGACCCAGCCGAAGGTGCATCCCATTCACGACCCGGCCAGGTTGGGGGGGATTGTGACGGTTGCGTATTATGTCTTGGGGCCGGAGGTAGTGTTGGGGGCGGCGGGGAGATGATCCACGAAGGACACGAAGGGCACGAAGAAGAAACTTCGGAAGGCTTAAGGAGGTAAGAATGGGACACAGATGGCACAGAGTACACGGATGAACACAGTAGAAGCGATGGGAAATCCTTTTTAACGCAAAGGCGCAAAGATTTTAAGACGCAATAAGAAGATTAAGATTTTGCCTGTAAAATAGCCAGGTTTTCGTACAAAAACTAGAACTAGAAGAAAACCCTTTGAAAACTTTGCGTCTTGGCGGCTTTGCGTCAAAAAAGACCTTGTTGAAGTCGCATTACAGAGGGTTTGACGAGCTATTCCCAATCGGATATACTGAATTTCAGAAAATCAGATTAAACCTGAGAGGTGTCCGATGAGTGAAACAACAACCGTACAAATGGCCCAACGGGGGTTGGTGACGCTCCCCAAATCTTTGCGAGAGATGTATCACCTGAATCCGGGGGATACCTTTACGCTGATTGACGTGGGCGGCGTGTTCATCCTCAGCCCGCGCCGCACGGAAATCAACCGGATGGCCGATAAAATCGGGCAGGAACTCCGCGACCGGGGCGAATCGCTCGAAAGTATGTTGGCGGCTTTGCGGGAAGCGCGAGAACAGTATGCCGGAGAGGATTAAGGTCTTTCTCGATACAAGCGCCGTGTTTGCCGGGATGTGGTCTTCCACCGGGGGCGCGCATTTGATTCTCAGCCTGGGGGAGGCCGGGACGCTGGATATTTGGGTCAGCCCCCAGGTGTTATCGGAGTTGGAAACCGTGTTGCGGATGAAAGCGCCCGGTTTGCTCGGTGAGATGGCGTTGTTGTTGGATCGGGTGCAGGTGCATGTGGGGGAAACCGCGCCCGCCGAACAGG
>JABWBV010000155.1 GCA_013359445.1 Anaerolineales bacterium
ATCGCCCCCCTCGACGACGAGGCCCGGGCGGCGGTCGCCCGCGCCCTCGTGGCCGGCCCCGATCCCCCGCCGTTTGGCCCGTGATCGGGTCGCGTGCTATATTTTCGTTGGTGAGCGCCATCCGACCGGAGCGGAGCCCCCCATGCTCGATGCCTACATCATCGAGAAGATCAAGCGCGAGCGCCGCGAGAAGTCGGACGGAGCCCGGGTGCCCCTGCACATCGAGATCCCGCGCCCCGAGCCGGCCCGCCCGCCCGCGGACTCGCCCGTCCCCCGGGACGAGGACCGCCCCGATCGCGGGATCGTGATCATCGACTTCGGTCTCTGATCCATCTCCCCCTCCCCGGCCCGAACCTCCCGCGGCGAGGGGTCCCGCCCCCAGGCCCCCGCCCCACTGGAGTCCTCCCGGCGATGAGCCCCTCCGCCCCCACCGCTTTCGCACGCCCCATCGTCCCCACGTCCATGTGCGAACCGAATGCCAGGATCGGAATCCGCCGGGTCGCCGCGGACGTTTTCAACACCGGAATCCACCGTTCCCAGGGCACCTCGCCGTTGTTCAAATCAAAAATCATCAACGCCGGTTGCCACGCCGTCACCTGCTCGATCAACCGCCCCGCCTGCCCCTCCAAATGTTCCCCCAATGGCTCATCTGAAACCGTCAAATCCCCAGGCGCGATCTGACTCGCCGTTTCAATCAACTGCACCCGAAACCCCACCCCCTCCGCCGCACTCTCAATGCGCGGCGAGAAGTAGAGATCGGAGACAAAAACAATTACAAGATGATCTTCATTCATCATAACCTCTGTCCTCTGGTAACAACGTTCCTGCGTTGTTACTCCTACCAACCGCTCCTGCGGTTTTCCTACCATTCTGTTGTCACATCCAGCAAGCCAGACATGCCTTCATAATTCCGCGCACTCGAATATCGCCAATGGATTGGCTCATCCACATACCCGCGCCGCACGGGGTTGGTATGGATATACTCTACTTTTTGTCGCATCATTTCCAGATTCTGGATTTGCTTTGGATGTGATCCCTCCTCCCAGAATTGATAAGGCCGATCAACTTTGTACGGGGCTTTATGAAAGGCAAGTTGGCTCAAAACAAACTCGTTCCCTTGCTCTTTGTAGAAATCAATACTCAACCGGGCGGTATAAGATTTGAAATTGGCAATTTCCTTCGCCAGATTCTCGGCCATCGCAATCAGGTGCAGATGGTTTTCCATGATCACGTAAGCGGAGATGATAAGGCGGTTGTTATCCTGTAGGAATTTTAGGGTATCTAGCGCAAATTGGGCGATCGTAGGGTTGCTAAACAGGGGGAGCCAGTTGATGACCGTGCAGGTGAGGAAATGAGGATAGGCATTGCCTTCAAAAATTTTATAACGAGACCTAGCCATAAAATCCTCCTGAACGCAGAGCGTTGGAAAACCATTCCTACGCGGGAACGTAGGAACGAGCGAACAAATGAGTACAAAAAGCTACCAAGAAAAGGGCAAAACTGGGGGAATCTTCTCTGGTAACACCGTTCCTACGGTGTTACCAGACCTTCAACGCTCCGCGTGTATTGTTTCTCCCGCCCTCTGCAACACCAACTCCGCCTGCTTTACCACCGGCATGTCCACCATCTTCCCGTCCAACGCGAACGCGCCGGTACCGCTGGCTTGATGGGCGTGGTGAGCTTCGACGACGCGGCGGGCGTGGGCGATTTCGGCGTCGGTGGGCATGTAGACGGCGTGGATGAGGGGAATCTGGTTGGGGTGGATGAGCTGTTTGCCCGTGTACCCCATCATCATCCCCTGCCGGGATTCGGCGCTGAACCCTTCGGGGTCGCGGAAATCGGCGTACACGATGTCAATCGCCTGCATTCCGCGCGCTTTGGCGTAGGTGACGACTTTGCTCCGGGCGTACAGCACCTCGAACGCGTCCCGCGTCCGCACCGCGCCGATGTCCCCTGCGAAGTCTTCTGCCCCGAAGACGAGGGCGGCGATGCGCGGGGAGGCTTTGACGATGGCGTCCAATTCCACAATCCCCCGCGCGGATTCGATGATCAGGATCAGGATCGTGCTCCCGCGTGGCCACCCGTACCGGTCTTCGGCGGCGGAGAGGTGTTCGTGGAGCCATTCAACCTGGGCGGCATCGCGCACTTTGGGGAGGACGATCCCGTCGGGGTGGGCGGGGAGGGTGGCGGCGAGGTCGGCTGAGGCAAAGTCCGAATCAATGGGGTTGATGCGGACAAGTTTTTCGGAGCGGCGGAAGTCGAGGGTTTGCAGGGCGCGGGCAATCGTTTCCCGGGCTTCGGCTTTGGCGTTGAGGGCAACGCCATCTTCGAGGTCAAGGCAGACGGAATCGGCGTCGAGTTCGGTGGCGGCTTTTTCGATTTTGCGCCAGTCAGTGCCGGGCATGTAGAGGAGGGAGCGGCGGAGGTTGGGCATGGGGATTCCTGGGGTAAATAGGGTAGATAGGGTAAATAAGGTAGATAAGGTAATGCTGAATCTACTTTATTTACCCTATCTACTTTATCTACTTATCTACCCTCTTCAAAAACATCACCGCCCGCACCAACTCCACCACGACCGTGCCATCCTGCTTGCGCCCGGTCAATTTGAGGCGGACGATACCTGTATCGGGCCGGGATTTGGTTTCGCGTTTGTCGAGGACTTCGGTTTGGGCGTAGATGGTGTCGCCATGGAAGACGGGGGCGGGGTGGCGGACGTTTTCGTAGCCCAGATTGGCGACGATGGTGCCGTCGGTCACTTCGGTGGCGGAGATGCCGACGACGAGGGCCATGGTGAAGATGCCGTTGAAGATGCGTTGGCCGAACTGGCTTTTGCTGGCGAAGTCTTCGTTCAGGTGCAGGGCTTGCATGTTCATGGTGAGAGAATTGAAGAGGACGTTATCCACTTCGGTGACGGTGCGGCCAGTGGTGTGTTTGAAAATCTGGCCGGGGGTGAGGTCTTCGTAGTATTTGCCGGACATGGGGACTCCGTGATACGTGATACGTGATGCGTGAAGTTCAAGTTCACGCATCACGTATCACGCATCATGTAATTTCAATGAGGGTTTGTTCTTTTTCGACTTGATCGCCAACTTTGACGGTGATTTTGGCGACGGTGCCATCGGCGGGGGCCTGGATGCGGATTTCCATTTTCATCGCTTCGAGGAGGAGGAGGGTTTGGCCTTTGGTGACGGGGTCGCCGACCTGGACGTTGACGGCGCGGACCTGGCCGGGCATGGGGGCGTGGAGGAGGCCTTGGGGGGTGTCCCCCGCGTGGGCGCGATGGGACCGGGTCTCACGTTTGAGTTGGTAAGTTCGTCCGGCCACGGCGACCCAGCGCAAATCCCGGTCAGCGGCAATATGCAGGGCTACGGGGCGTCCATTTAAGAGAAAGGTGATTTTTCCGGGCGCGGTGTCCTGGCGGGTCATTTCGTAGGTTTGGCCCTGGTAGGTGACGCGGTAGCCCGTACCGTTGGGGGTGAGGTCGAGTTCGTAGGATTGGCCCTGGTGGGTGAAGGTGTGTTTCATATTCCGTGTTCCGTATGGCGTATTCCGAGGCGGAAGTTGGGGAGGGCGGTCCAGGGGGTGTAGGGGAGATCGGAGGACGGAGGACGGGAGACAGAGGACGGGGTGTTGGTAAGTGCGGCGGCGAGGAGGACTTCGAGGGGGAGGTCGGGGGCGGGTTGCCAGTTGGGGAGGTGGGTTTCGATGAAGCGGGTGGTGGCGGTGCCGGATTGGAAAATGGGGTGGGCGAGGACGGTTTGGAGAAATTCGAGGTTGGTGGTGAGGCCGAGGAGGACGGTGTCACGCAGAGCGGTTTGCATTTTGCGTACGGCGGCGGGGCGATCTTCGGCGTGGACGATGATTTTGGCGATGAGGGGGTCGTAATGCGTGGTGAGCGTGTCCCCGGTCTGAAAGCCGGTGTCCACGCGGACGCCGGGGCCGGTCGGGGGGATGAATGCGAGCAGGGGACCGCTGGCGGGGAGGAAGCCACTGGCCGGGTCTTCGGCGTAGAGGCGGACTTCGAGAGCGTGGCCGTGAAGGGGCGGGGGAGATGAGAAAAGGTGAAAAGGTGAAGAAGACTCCCTTGCTCCTTTTCTTCTTTTCTCCTTTTCTTCTTTTTTCCCATCCAAGAGGGGCATGCCCGAGGCGATCTTGATTTGCCATTGGACGAGGTCGAGGCCGGTGATGAATTCGGTGATGGGGTGCTCGACCTGGAGGCGGGTGTTCATTTCGAGGAAGTAGTAGGCGCGGGTGTGGGGGTCTACGATGAATTCGATGGTTCCGGCGTTGGTGTAGCCGACAGTTTGTGCGGCGGCGATGGCGGCGGCGCCCATTTGTTCCCGTAAAGAGGGTGAGGCAGTGGCAAGGGCGGCGCCCATTTCGGCGCGGAGGGTTTCATCGAGGAGGGGGGAGGGGGTTTCTTCGATGATTTTTTGGTGGCGACGCTGGACGGAGCATTCGCGCTCATTGAGGTGGATGGTGTTGCCGTGTTGGTCGGCGAGGATTTGAATTTCGACGTGGCGGGCTTCGGCGAGGTATTTTTCGAGGATGAGGCGGTCGTCATTGAACGCGTGGAGGGCTTCGCGACGGGCGGCGGCGAGCGCTTCGGGCAGGTCGGCGGGGGTTTGGGCGATCCGCATGCCTTTGCCCCCGCCCCCGGCCGCGGCTTTGACGAGGATCGGGTAGCCGATCTGCGCGGCTTCGGCGGTGAGGGTGGCATCGGTTTGATCATCCCCCTGATAACCGGGCACGACGGGGACGCCGGCTTTTTGCATGAGGGCGCGGGCGTTGGCTTTATCCCCCATCGCTTCAATGGCTGAGGCGGGCGGGCCGATGAAGGTTAGCCCGGCATCGGTCACGGCCTGGGCGAAAGCGGCGTTTTCGGACAGGAAGCCGTAACCGGGGTGGATGGCTTGTGCGCCTGTCTCTTTTGCTGATTGGATGATTTGCTCGCTTTGCAGATACGATTCCCGCGCGGGCGCGGGGCCGATGCACACCGCTTCGTCGGCGAGTTGGACGTGCAGGGCGCGGGCGTCGGCGGTCGAGTAGACGGCGACGGTGCGGATGCCCATTTCCCGGCAGGCGCGGAGGATGCGGACGGCGATTTCGCCGCGGTTGGCGATGAGGATTTTGGTGAAGGGGGGATTTTCGGCCACGAATTACAAATTTTACGAAGCAAGAATTTAGGACGGGGAAATGATACCACAGGGAAAAAAGAAAAGAAC
The DNA here is from genome assembly GCA_013359445.1 of Anaerolineales bacterium. Lineage (GTDB taxonomy): Bacteria > Chloroflexota > Anaerolineae > Anaerolineales > JABWBV01 > JABWBV01. The sequence continues at coordinate 5,226 of JABWBV010000155.1, forward strand.
CGGGCAGGTACACCTGTCCGGTTCTTCGGGGCTCAGCTTATGTGGAAATTACTTCAGCGTCAGCAAATAAGCGGTGAGGTTGTCCACCTGTTCGGGGGTGAGGGTTTCTTCCCAAACCTGAACCATGACGCCAGCCGTGAAACCTTCCACCACGTAATTGTCGGGGTGCAGAATGGATTCCCGAATGTAGTCCTCAGCAGACATCCCAGAGATGCGGGTTTCCGCACGAGTGGCAACCCCAGCCAGCGAGGGGCCGACCACGACGGTGTCGGGGGTCAGCGAGTGGCAGGTGTTGCATCCCGGTTGGACATCAATGATGGCCTCGTTGAACAATGCCTCGCCCGCTTTTGCATCGCCGACTGCACTGGTTTCTCCACCACCCCCGCCCCCGCAGGCGACAAGCGCCAGCGAGAAGAGCAGGGCCATGAGGACTACGCTGATTAAATGTTTTTTGGTCATAACTAAACTCCTTTAGAAAAATTGGTTAATCCTCCCGGATTATTGCCAGGAGGCTTTATACTCGTTTCTTACTTTAACGTCAATAAAAATGCGATCAGATCATCCAGTTGCTCTTCGGATAAAATTTCGCCAAAATTTTGTAACATTTGCCGGTCTTCAAATCCCTCCACCTTGTAGTGGTCCGGGTTGAGAATGGAGTCCCGCAGATATTCTTTGGCGGTCATGCCGGGGATGCGGGTCTCGGCGCGGGTGCCAATCCCATCAAAGGATGGCCCCACCAGGACGACGCCAGGGTCTAGCGAATGACAAACCCGGCAACTGACATTTTGCCCCAACGCCATCTCGTAATACAACTGTTCCCCTCGTGCTGGATCACCGCCAATACTTCCATCGGTAAAGTGCAAGGTTAATTCCTGACCTGATACCAAAGTAACCTTCTCATCGAAGAGGATAGCCGGGGCTGTTTGGCCGGGTTGGTCGTTCATGCTCAAGATGACATGATGTTCACCGCTGGGAAGCATGATCTGTTCAAAAATCTGGGCGGCGCGGGTAGGGCCATCTCCGCCAGGGAGGTAGGTCTCGTCCAAAACATTCGTGCCATCAATGGTCAAAACAAGATGCGTGGGCGCACTCAAATCAGGCGCCGGAAGGTCTTCCCCCTCCGGGCCAGGAAACCCATGAATGGGATAACCGCTTTTATGGCTCATCGCGATTTCTACCATCGCCTGATTCGCGGGAAAGGGGCGATAGGTAAAATCGCTCAACCAGATTTGACCAGCCAAGATCAAGCCCAACAGCCCTAAACCAGGAATCAACCCGCGCCAGTTGGCTGTCTGAAGGGAAAAGCCATAAGCCGTAGCCTTGCCTTTTTCAAGCGGTTCCTGGTTCCCTTTTGGTGTTGGCAAGATCGCTTTTTTGAACTCATTGGGCGCCACCCAGGTTGTGGAAATCGGGGCTTCGACATAGGCGCGCCGAAGTTTTGGTTTGCGTTGTCCGAAGAGCCGCTGTTCCAACCATACGTTTCCCTCGCGGTTGGCACAATCCTCCAATGGGCATCCGACAAATTGCACTTCTTTGGCCCCGGCCTCAAAGGCTTTCGCCGCCAAATCGGGGTGTGCCATGCCAATACAGGTCAAGGGAATTACCTGTAAATCGCTCCCGGCGGGGTTTGGCGTCTCGACAAATGATTTGCCCCCCTGATAGGCGTGGCGCTCGCACGTAAACACCACCTTGACATCTTTGCTCTTTGACGCGCGGGTGACCGTTTCCTGCCACAGCGTCTCGGGCGGACGCCCATGCAAAGACAGCGCCAACGGGGGGCAACTCCCCACACAAACCCCACACGAGACACACATTTGCGGGTCGATCACCGCCAGCAACTTATGTTTATGCCCCTCTTCCCGCGCCACCATCGAGATGGCTTTATACGGGCAATCCGCCGCACACAAGGTACACCCTGTACAGCGGTCTGCATCCACGGCAATGGGAGCCAGCGGTTTCCGTATGAGCAACCAGGGCACCGCGCTCACCAGGGAGATCAAAATCAGGACACCGCCCCAAAAAAGCAAAGGCGGCCAGTTTAACGCGGCGGGAAGATAGAACAGATACCAAAGATCGACGCTCACGGAACCCGGGAGGGTTACCCCGTCCGCGCGGGGCAGGTTCCCGACCGGAACCAACGCCGCCCCCAAAACCAGCAAGCCCAACGTGAGCCACATCCAATAACGAGGGGGCAACCACTTCGGGCGGCTTAACCGTTTCAGGTGATACCAAAGCAAGCCCCCAATCAACGCCGACAACCCCAGGTGGAAGGTGATGATAACCACCATAAAAATCCACCCGGTCCCGGCGGTATCCGTCACGATCAGATTTAAAATCAGGTTGATGCCGGTGCGGAAGGTCTCCAGAACCCGGAACAAGGACTGGTTCAAGACGGTTGCCCGCTCATCCCAAATCATCCAATACCCGGTGACTCCCGCGCCCCAAATGAAAACCGCCATCACCACCCCAGACACCCACGCCAGCCAACGCGGCCCGCGAAAACGATCCATGAAAAAGGTGCGCCACCCGTGCAACAAGGCGACCAGAATCGCCGCCCCGGACGCATATCGGTGTAACGCGCGGATGATGCGCCCAATCAACGACGCTTCGATTTTTGAGACGGCCACATAGGAGACCTCAAACCCAAACTGATAAAAGAGGGTCAGGTACACGCCTGTCGCCAGAATAATGAGCAGAAGAAAAACCGTGAGAGTCCCTGTATGATAGAGGGGATTGAATTCTGGACGGCCTACCCATCGGCTTACGAAGGATTCGCCCGCGAGGGTGATCCGTTCAAAAAAATTTAAAGTCCGCCGAACAGGGTTGTTTTGCCGGATTTCCCAATTAATTGGCCCGATTTCCTGCATTTCCGTCCCTTGCCCAGAGAGAGCTTGGGCGGATGAGGGTTTTGGGGGCAACCCCTGTTCGTTTTCCGATTCGGGTTGAGGAGATTTGTGCTGGAAAGCCATAGGACATCGCGCAACCTGCCAGGCGTAGCTCTTATGCCACACCTGGCAGGTCTAGGAGAAAAGAAAGGTAATTACTCGGCCAGGGAAAAGGTTGGCCCGACAAAAAGGGTGAAGAGGGATGTACAGTCCCCTTTCACCCTTTTTGCGGAGAGTTTCCTCTCTAAACCAGAGCAGTTACAAAGAAAGAACCTTACCAGGCCCGCCCGCCAGGGGCATTGAGGGCAATATTGGTAATTTGGACGATTAATTGAGGCCCGTAGGCGATGATGATGAGGGCGATCGTCCCAACCAGCCAGGGTGCCCAACGATCCAACCAACCAGGGGTGAGTTGCGGGTCTTGCATGGCTTCGGCCTGCGGAATTTCGGTTTTTTCGGTGGCTTTAACTTTGCTAAAGAGCGTTGCACCCATGATCACAACGTACAGATAGACCGCTACGAGCAGGATAGCACCACCAATGCCGACGCGCAAGAGATGTCCACTCCATTCTTCGGGAACGTAGGGCGCTAACCCTAACGGAACCCGGCGAGGGGCACCGAGAAGCCCAACTACGTGCATCGCGTTGGAGAAGATCAACATACCGACGAACCAGAGCCAGGATTGGGCCACTGCCCATTTGGGTTTCCAAAGTTGTTTCCCCGTCAGGTAGGGGACGAGCCAGTAGGAAATCCCCATGAAGGAGAGCGTGACGGCAGAAGCCACAGTCAGGTGGAAGTGGCCGGGCACCCAGGCCGTGTTGTGGAGTACCAGGTTGATATTGTAGGAAGCGTTGGTAATCCCGCTGATCCCGCCGAAGAAGAACAGGACGCCCGCGAGTAACTGGGCCGCGACGGAGGGATTTCCCCAGGGCAGGGTACGAATCCAACCGACCCACCCTTGTCCGCCACGTTTGCGTCCGGCATTTTCTAGAGAGGCAACAACGGTGAAAGCGGTAAGCATGGAGGGGAAGAAAACGGCATACGTAAGGGAGGCGTGGATGTATTTCCAGGTCGTAGGCACGCCGGGATCCACGTATTGGTGGTGGAACCCGAGGGGGGTGGACAGGATCAGGAACAGCCAGAAAGCCAACCGGGCCAGGGAGTCACTGAAGAGTTTGCCACCTGCTTCTTTGGGGAGCATGGCATACCAGGAAATATAGGCCGGGAGCAACCAGTAATACACCAGGGGGTGACCGGTAAACCAGAAGAAGGTGCGGGCCAATTGGGGGTCTGTACCTTCGATCAAGCCCAATGACCAGGGGAGGAGCATCGTCAAAATTTCGGTGGCAATCCCAAGGGTGGAAATTTGCCAGAGGACGACCGTGATCATCGCGCCAAAACTCATGAGGGGGGTGCGTTCACCGGGGTTTTCTTTGCGCCAACCCATGTAGGTGGCGATCATTCCCCAGCCTTCCACCCAACTTCCAACGACCACGAGGGTCAGCCCCAAATAAAAGGCCCAGTGGGCTTTGAGGGGCGGGTAGAAGGTGAACAATACGGTGGCTTCGTTGAGCAGAAGCGGTACAGCTGTGGTGACAAGCCCAACCACCATGATCCAAAAACCAACTATGTTCAGCATTGGGTACCGAAGCGATCGTTTTAAACCGTGCATGACCACGAGGTTCAAAAAGCCGGTGATGAAGAAAGTGGTCCAAACCAGGGCGTTAAGCACGCCATGTAGGGTGAGGCCTTGATAGTATGACTGGAATAAAGGCTTTAAATAGGGGTATAAATCCAGCCCAGCGTGTTCAAAGGCCTGGAGGGGGCCGAAAAGACTACCAATAGCCAGGGCAAGGACGGCAACGAGCAAATGCCAGCCGACGAATCTTCGCTCAGCAGGGTTAATTTCGTATTTTGCATTCATAAATAGCTCCTTGGATGAATTACGGGGTGACAATCACCTTTCCGTACATGATGGCATGACCACTACCGCAGTATTCGTGGCAGATGAAGTTATATTCGCCCGAGCTAGACAATGTCACGGTTAATTTTGACACCTGACCGGGAATGACCATCATATTGACATTGGTGTTTTCCAGTTTGAACCCGTGTTGCAGGTCTTGGCTAGTAACATAAAAAGTGATGGTCGAGCCGGCTGGGACGGTAATTTCATTGGGGATGAACCGCCACCCTTGCAATTGAGAGGCAAGGATATAAGCTTCATATTTCCCAGGCGAAAGTTCGCGCAGGCCAACGTTATCGGGATGCCAGGGCGAGTTGGGATCGGTGGCAACGGTTGCTGGGTCTACCCGGCGGTCTGGATTGGGCAGTTGGATGCCCATCGCAAAACCAGCAACACTTACGGCAACAAGGAAGACTACCAGCATTACACCGCTGACGATCATCCATGTGCGTTCATAGGGATCAATGTGCATAGAAGTTTTCGTGGTCATACAGTCACTCCTCGTGCGAGCATGATAAGGTAAACGGAACCCCAGAGGACGATCAGCGTAACAACGAAGATCGCGAGCACCAGGGCCGTCCCTTTCGGGTGGAATTCTTCTTGTGGTTCATTCGTTTTCTTGGCCATAGAGTTTTCTCCTTTTAGATTAGGCAGAACGTCAGACTGCCTTTAAAATACCGGTTTTATTTCCGGGTACACCTACTTTAATAACATTCGCAAATCTGCGGCAACATCCTCTACCGTTACACCAAAAGGCCAAACAAGTTTTAACCGTCCTTTTTGGTCAATCACCATGGTGCTGGCCGTATGATCCATCCAGTAAATATCTTCTACTTCGGTGGGTTGGGCCTCATAATATATGCCATAAAGCGCCGCGGCTTGGGCAATTTCGTCGGGAGTGCCGGTGACCCCTAAAAACGTGGGGTGAAAATGGGTCACATAATCCGCTAAACGAGCGGGCGTATCGCGGGCAGGATCAACAGTAATGAATAAAACTTGCACCTCCTCTGCCTTTTCTCCAAGGGCCTCAAGGGCTTGACCTAACACCCCCATGCTGGCCGGGCAAACATCCGGGCAACTGGTGTAGCCGAAATAGAGGATGACGAGCTTGCCTTGAAAGCGTTTGAGAGTTGTAGGCTGTCCACTGTGATCGGTTAAAGAAATTTCTGGCGCTGTTTCGGGGGCCTGGATGATCATGCCATGAAAGGAATAAGGAAACAGACGGGGCAAAAATATTCCGGCCAGACCTGCTCCCAAAAAAACGCCAATGCTCAAAAGCAGAATGTTTTTTTTGCTCATTACAATAAACCTTCGGAAGCTTTATGAAACGACCGAAGAAAACTCACGGGGCATAACACAAAAATAAATGGGCCGCTTCGTACACCAAACGATTCGCGCCGACACTTTTTTGTACTTCTTCCACAAGGACGCCCACATGGCGCGTGATCCGATCTATATCGGAAGAAATCGTCTCGTACCGATATTGACCGCGCACAATGCCCCACCCATCCACTAAAACATAAGTGGGGGAGAACTTAAAACTTCCATCAGGCTGTTTTTCGTAATAGGCTTCAAACCCACCCCCGACAATGGTTTTTAAAAGGGGCGGGTTGTTGAGGGTTGCAAAGTACCAGTTTGCAGAGTCGGCTCCAAGTGCTTTGGCATAACTTTCCAACACGACTGGCGTATCATATTCGGGATCGAATGAGATGGTGACAAGGGTGAAAGGCACCCCATTCAACTCCATCTGTTCCACATTGTCCTTAATCACTTGCATCGTGTTATTCATCTCTGCACACGGAGCCGGACAACGAGTATAGGTGAAATTGTAAAGAACGATGTGCCCGCGCAAGGCTTCATTCGTTAGCTTTTCTGCATTTTGATCCAGCATAGCAAACCCGGGAGCCAGGCGGACGCGGGGAAGCACTTTAACAGGTTGGAAAATTGCAAACAATAAAGCGACAATGATAAATAACGCAAAAATTCCTCCCAGGAAATAGAATAAATTCTTTTGCCAAGAAGGAGTTACAGGAATCAAAATAGGGTTCATTGTTTGGCTTGCCATAGCGATATGACATCATACTCATGCGCTTCTCATATAGCATGAGGCGCATGTCCTCAGATTATTAGGGCAGATGTCCTCTTGTCACTCTCTCAATAGCCCCCATTATCCCAATTATCTCAATTCCCCCCGATACTTCCACGCAAACAGCCCTGTACTCACCCCCCACACCGCCAACCACACCGGATTCGCCCCCAACAACAAAATCCCCACCAACAACCCCGCCTGTCCCGCGAGCACCGCCCGTCCCGACGAGCGCAAAAGCCATAACGACAGCCCGAACAACACCCCCAACAGCGTCGGCATCAGCCACAACGTCAACCCCGTCCACACGCCGAACGTCACCGCCAGCGCCTTTCCGCCCCGGAACTTCAACAACGGACTGAACGCATGCCCCAAAATCGGTGCGATAGCGACCACCGCCAACTGCCACCCTTCCAACCCGATCCAATAATTTGCCAGCCCCACCGGGATCGCCCCCTTCAACCCGTCCAACAGGATCGCCACCCACCCCCACTTCTTCCCCCCCGCGCGGAAC
>JABWBV010000156.1 GCA_013359445.1 Anaerolineales bacterium
GGTGCTGTACCGGGGGCGGGAATTGCTCCATTATCAGTATTACACAATTACGGATTGGCCGGGCGGGTTGTATTTTTCGCCGACGTTCGCGGGAAGTCGTCCGGGGGCGTTGAGCGCGGCGTGTTGGGCGGCGCTGACTTCGATGGGGGCGGATGGGTATATGAAGGCGACGGATAAAATTCTGCGGACGGCGACCCTGATCAAACAGGGGGTACGTGAGATTCCTGAATTGCGTGTGATCGGCGATCAGACGATCGCTGATCCCTTGTTCGTCATCGCCTTTGCCTCGGATACGTTGGACATTTACAAGGTGCTGGATGCGATGAGCCACAAGGGGTGGAGTCTGAACGGTTTGCACAAACCCGCCTGCGTGCATTTGTGCGTGACCTTGCGCCATACGCAACCCGGCCTGGCGGAGCGGTTCATCGTGGATTTGCAGGACGCGGTGGCCCACGTGAAGGCGCACCCGGAAGAAAAGGGCGAAATGGCGCCGGTGTACGGCATGGCGGCGACGATGCCGATGCGGGGGTTGGTGAGTGAGATGTTGAAGAAGTATTTGGATTTGATGTTTAAGACGTAAGTTAAAAAACCCACATTTGACACTTCCCACTTAAGCTGTTATCCTCCTGCGTAAGGTTACCAGTAAGTTCAAGAAGTAAAGTTCAATGATGACACGTGTACACCACGTGTCATTTTTTTTGTCCCAGTTTTAGAATCAATGGATTGCCTACATATTTTTTTTTGCCAAGGAGGCAACCAAATGACTGATAGAATTAACGGAACTGTGAAATGGTTCAATGGCGGTAAAGGCTACGGCTTCATCGCTCGTGAAGGTGGAGAGGACGTTTTCGTCCATCACTCCGCCATCAACAGCGAAGGGTATCGTGAATTGTCCGAAGGCGACCGCGTAGAATTTGCGGTTGAGCAAGGCGCACGTGGTTTGCAGGCCAAACAAGTCGTCGTCCTCCGCTAAACGGATTCGACAATCAAAAAGACCCCTGGAGTATCTTCAGGGGTCTTTTGATTTAATCCCTCAACGTAATGGCTTCGGGTCAAGGTTAGCGGGGAGTCTCTGAACCTGAGCCGTCACCCTTAACTTTTATTTCGCAACGGGTCAGACAACCGCCCCTCCGCTTCAAACCGCTCGAACAACGCGGTGTCGAACGCCACCGCGCCCGCCAACCCCTTTCGCCAGAACCGCGCGATCCAGTTCAACCGCCAGAGTACCCGCCCCATCTGAAACACGCCCAAATCCCCCTCCGGCCAGGGCAGGCGGGATTCGTAGCCCGCGCGGAAAACGGGGAGCAGTTCGTGGTACCGCGCCACGCCCGCGTCTTCGGCCAGGTCGAGCAGGGCCATCGCCAGGTCGTGAATGCGGTAGCCCCAGATCGTATCTTCAAAATCGAACGGGGCCAGTTTGCCCCGATAGACTTTGATGTTATCGTGCCAAAGATCGCAGTGAATCACGCGCAGGTCAGCGGGGTCGAGGGCGGCGTAGGCGGATTCCACACGGGCGCGCATTCGGGTGATGACGTCCCTTTGATGATCGGTGAAGGCGTCCCGCTGGGCGTCAGCAAACAGCGCGTCCGGCTCGCCGCGGGACATGTAGCGGTCAAACGTGTGGGAGGAGAATCCGGCGGGGGGGTGCCATTCTTTTCCGTGCCGGTGAAGTTTGGCGAACAGCTCGCCCATTTTGAACAGATTGGGTTCGGTCAGGCGTTTGCCGAGGAGGGTGCCGGGGAGGTAGGTCATCAGCACGGCGCGGCGGGCGTTGCCTTCGGCGTCGGTGAAATGATAGAGGCTGTCCCCCGCGTGGGTGCGGAGAAGGCGCGGGACGGGGATGTCCGTGTCGCGGGCGAGGGCATCCAGCCACAGGACTTCGGATTCGGCGTTTTCGGCGGTGCGCCAGCCGGGGAACGCGAGGCGAAGGATGTACCGCGCCCCGTCCGTGGTGGTGACGCGGTAGATCAGGTTGGTGTCCGTGCCGATCAGATCCGCGCGGCGGATTTCAATGGGGTATTGGGCCAGCGCTTGCCGCGCGTAAGCCCGTTGGCGGCGGATTTTGCCGAGGCGGGTGAGTTCGTTGGTAGGTTTCATCGGGCCGCATTATATACGCAAAAATTCCGCACCTCCTTTTTTCCGCGACAAAGATTGAAAAGTCGCGGAAGAAAAGGGATGCGGAAAATGTTCTATTTTATAGGAGGCGGGTTCATCAAGCCACACGCTCTAAAAAAATTCCGCGCCTCCTTTTTTCCGCGACAAAGATTTTAAAAGTCGCGGAAGAAAGGGGATGCGGAAAATGTGCTGTTTGCCGGGTGCGGGTTCATTAAGCCGCACGCTCTCTAAAAAAATTCCGCGCCTCCTTTTTTCCGCGACAAAGATTTTAAAAGTCGCGGAAGAAAGGGGATGCGGAAAATGTTCTATTTTAGTAGGAGGCGGGTTTTGAGGGTCAGAAAGTCGTCGCGTTTCCCCTCAACTTCGGCCCAACGTGTGCATGACTTCTTCAATGATCCGTTGTTTCGTAAATAAGGTACAAACCAGGTCGAGGTCTGCCGAAACATATTGATTATCGCTGTAAAATGCGACAGAGGCGCCCCCGGACAAAATCACACTGACCCCTTGTGCTTGCAAATGCGTTTGGACATAGGCGGCCACCTCGATTTGCGACATTTCGCGAATGGGTTTCATAACGGCTTATCCGCCCGCCTGGGTCACCGTCGGTTCATGACCAAATCTTCGCGGAGTTCTTCTGGATAAAAAGTCAGCGCTTTATTAAGCAGAGCCTTGAGTTCCTCTAAAAAAGGATACCGGGGATTGAAGGAATACAGCCGCGTACGCCCCGCCGAACGGCTGACCAACACGCCGCCAAACTCCAATCGTTCCAGTTGTTGTTGGATCGGGGCAAGCGTCGTATCGAAGAAGCGCGCAATCTCCCTGGCATACCCTTCTTCACGGGCTATCAGGAAGATCAAAACACGTTCGCTATTCGTAGAGCCTAAAATCGTTTCTAACATAATGACCTTGATTACAAGTCAATTGACTTACAATCAAGGTCATTATTATACATGTAGACAGGTCAATGGGCTACACTTTTGCCACTTCCGGGGCGAGCGTCTGTTTTTCGGTCAGTTTCGCAATCACCCGCGCCCCCTCCTCCTCAAACCGCATTACGAACGGGAACAGGCACGACACCAGCCCGATCCCCATCATCAACACCCCCGCGGCAGTGAACCACACCTGCACGCCCCATGCCTCCGCCAGCGGCCCGGCAATCGCCAACCCCAACGGAGCGATCAACGACGACCCACTCATCAACAGGGTGAAAATGCGTCCCTGCATGTCGGCGGGTGCGGTCGCTTGCAACGCCGCAAACGCCGAGGCATTGATGATGGTATTCATCGTCCCCCCGATCAGCAAACCGACCATCACCCACATCAGCATCGTCGGCGGGGCGAACCCGACCACAAGCATCCCCACGCCGCCCAAAATCATCCCAAACATCGCCGTCACCATCCGGCGTTTGAACCCGCCCCACACGCCCATCAGCACCCCGCCGATGAGCATCCCCGCGCCCCAGGCCGCCTGCGTCCACCCCAACTCCGCCGCACCCCCGTGGAACGTCTTCGTAATCATGATCGGGATCAGGGAAAAGGCGGGCACGGTCATCAGATTGAGGAACATCGCGACGCCGAACACGAACATCAGCCCCGGCCACCGGACGACCAACCGCAACCCCGCGCGAACATCCGCCAGCACCGACGCGGGTTGCCCTGCCCCGTCGGGATTCACCGCCCGGACCGGGTTCGGTACCGCGACGAAGAACAACGGCGCAATCGCAAACATCGCCGTGACCACCTCAATCGCCACAATCCCCTCCATCGGCAGAACTTCCAGCAGGAGCGCGCCCACCGGCGGCGCGATGATGCCCGCCACCCCAAACAGACTCTGGTTCAGCCCGCTGACCCGTGCCAGGTGTTTTTCGGGAACCATGAGCGGGGTTGTCGCTTGCATCGCGGGCCAGTGAAACGCCCCAGCCACCGAGCGAATAAACATCAGCACGTAAATGTGCCAGATTTGGATGGCGTCGAAGGCATACAGCAGGGCGATCACGAGGGTCGCCAACGCGCTCACGCCGTCCGCGATGATCATCACCTTGCGCCGATTCCACCGATCCACCAGCGCCCCCGCAAACGGCCCAAGGACAATCTGCGGCAAAATCGCCACCGCCGTCGCCAGCGACAGCACAATCGCCGACCCGGTCTGCTCGGTCAAATACCAGACCAGCGCAAACCCGACTAGGGAACTGCCTAAGAGGGAAACGATCTGCCCGCTCCAGATGAGGAGGAAGGCTTTGAAGGATTTTTGTTCGTGGGTGGTCATGGGACTCCTTTTGTCGAATTGCCAATTTCAGTAGATTTCTGAAGGTAGCGCAAATTTGTAATTTGCGGATACAACCTTGCGCGACATCTGTGATCGGATTTGAAAATAGACGATCCCTCTTTCTTCCGCATCTTCCTTTACTTCCGCGACTTAAGAATTTGTCGCGGAAATAGGGCAGATGCGGAAAATGTTTTTTATCTTTGTCAATCTTTGCAAGATGTACAGTCTGGAGTCTATCGGGAAAAGGTTAGGCGCGTCACCTAACGAAAGTTGGGTGTTTGGCGCTTTGCCGAACGACACACCAGTGACACACGAGTGACACACCTCTGTCCTATGAATCGCTTCCCACGCGGGATAAGATGGGGATAAAATCAACCCGCGAGGAATTCCATGAAAAAAGTCACTTTGCTGATCGCCCTGCTCTTCATTTTGACCGCGTGCCAGTCACGCCTCACCCCTGCCCCGGTGGAGATTTTGCCCACCCCCTCGCGGACGCCTTCGCCGACGGCGACTCCCACCCCCAACGCGACCGAACGGTATCAGGGAACGTTGCAGGCGAATCAGACACAGAACGCGGGGTACGCGTTAACGCTTGAGGTGAAAGGAACCGGGATTGCCCAAACTCAAACCGTTCAGGCATTAACCCCCACCCAAACACCCACCATTCCCCCCACGCCTACACCCACAAATACGCCTACCCCGTTTCTCATCCTGCCCCCTGTGCAAGGCGAGGCCTCAGCTTATCGGTTGGTTACGCCCTCTCCGGCGTTTTTGTTGAAATTCCAAATATTCAACACTTCGCAGGATGAAAATACAGTTTATTCTGACGTGATTCAGAAAGAATGGCAACGCGCTTACACTTATTCTCCTGAATTGATGGAAATGATCCGAAATAGCGTTTATCAGGGATGGTATTCATGGTATTCGGAAGAAATGTTAATGTCCGTGGTGGGGGATTATATTGTCGAACAATTCAATCAAAAGGGGCTGGACTTTGAAGAAGATTATTTTTCGATTCAAACATATCCCATTGAAATCGATCAAGATACTACCCCAGAATGGTTCATCTTAATTCGAAATCCCGAATTGATTTGGAGTGAAGATAGCTTTTCGATTGTTGTGGATCAAACCGAAGATGGGCACTTCACACGCCTTGTTAACCAATTACCCTGGTATTATGGCCACCCGGATGTTCCAAATACAAATGAACAACTTCAAGATATGGATGGGGATGGCGTGATGGATGTAGTCGTTTTTGAAGAACAAATCGGCGCGGGCTTAACAAAACTGGATGTTCACATTGCCTATGGCAGATCGGACGGCCTTTATGTCACATTACCGGCTATCACGAAATATGGCGACATATATACAGATGATTATGGATACGAAACTCCCGAATGGTATCTTTCTCCAAACAACGGTTTACCCATCTTGAAAATCCCGGAGTTTCGTGAACTACCCTGGGGCTGTCGAGTGACCACCTATACCGAATATCAATGGGTGGGCGGCAAAGAACGCAGTACCTTTCATGACGCAGGCTTTCCTGAAACCCCGGAATGTGCCATTGCCCGCGCCCAATCAGCGGATCATCAAGAGGCCATTCGCTACCTAAACTTCGCCTATAACAGCGGCACCCTCTCCCCTGAAAACCAGGTGTTTGTGTTGTATCAACTGGCGTTACGCCACACGCTGGAAGGAGAAAGTTGGGCGGCAAAAAATTATCTGGACGCGCTAAAAGATTTGGAAGACCAAAAAATTCCCATTGCCGTCAATTTAACCGAACAAATTCAACCCTTGTTGGAAGAAACGGAGATTTCTCCGTACAAACTTTGCCTTTCCGCCGAAGCAATTGCCCAAGACATTCCCAATGAATATTGGAATGCCTTGCAAGGGGTTTTGGCCTATCCCTACGAAGGTTTGACCGAAGGCTATCCAACCCCGTTATGTAATATTGGGACAATTCAGCAAGAATTAGATTCGATAAAATTTGACCCGAATGTTTCGCCGGAAGTTCCCTTGAAAGAAAGAGGTATTCCCGTCAAATTAGTAGCTCCTGTGACCTTCCCGGATTCGACCAAGATGTGGTTGGTCGTGATTGAAGAGAGAGAACCGTCCATCATTTCATTAGGATTCGGAAATGCACATACTCGTGTGTTGGGTTTCACTCAGAAACAGGGCTGGCAAGAGTTAGCTCAGTTTTTCTCTTCGTTTGACACAGTTCAACTGAATCTTGACGATGTGACCGGAGACGGAGTCCTGGACATCGCCTTTGCATATCCAGATCAAAATTCCTCCCAATGCCAGGAAGATGAAACCTCTTACAACATTTCTGTACTCACCGCAGTGAGTGAGAACTGGATCGTTTTTTACGGTGAAAATGACTTCTGCCAGCCTGAAATCGAACCATTCAATTTACTGGCCTTGCTTGAAGATAAAAACGCCGATGGGATTGTGGATTGGGGTGTTACGTTGCTTGAAGAAAAAGATTACGATGTGGCCTTGGTTGCCGAAATTGAACCGGAGCAAACCTGGTTTTATTGGGATGACTTAGCCCCTTTAATTCACAAAAGCCGCGTAATTTACGATTTAACGGACACTATTCTCACCTCCCCCACCCCTTCCCTCCTCCGCCCCGACCTCGAATTCTACCGCGCCCGCTGGAGCACCGGCGACGACCCCGCCAGCGAGCAAATCTACGCCCACCTCACCTACCTCCTCGCCCTCACCTACGAACTCGAAGGGAACGAACCCCAGGCTGTCGAACTCTTCTACGACCTCTGGGCCAACCACCCCGACACCCTCTGGGCGTATCTGGCCGCGGCGCGGTTGGAACTAAAATAACCCTCCACCCTCACACCACCCCCAACCCCCGCGCCTTCTCCACCGCCTCCGTCCTCCGTTTTGCCCCCAACTTCTGATAAATCTGATGCGAATACCACTTGACCGTACTCGGAGTCAGGTATAGCACCCCGGCAATTTCCTGGTTTGAGCGGCCCGCGGCCATGAGGCGGAGAATTTGGATTTTGCGCGGCGGCGATTTCGTTGATCAGGGGGGTGATGATCGCTTCGGGGTCGGGCGTTTGCAGGGTTTGGAGGGCGGCGAGGGTGGTTTGGCCGATGTCGGGGGCGAGGGTTTGCAGGGCGGCGATCAGGTAGCTGACGAAGCGGGTGGGGTCGTTGTCCCGCGCTTCGAGGGAGAGCCACGCGTGGGGACGTTGATCCCGCGCGAGCCAGGCCGTGATGAGGGTGGTTTTGCCAAACCCGGCAGGGGCGGCGATCAGCGTCAGTTTGCCCCCTTCGGCGGTGAGTTTTCCGGTCAACCGGGGCCGCGCGACGAGGTGGGGGCGAAGTTGGGGGGCATGGAGTTTGGTCGCGAGCAGGGACATGGGGTAATTATAATGAATCCGAGGTTGAAATTTTAATCGTGAAAAATGTCTCAAAAGGGGTGCTAATCGTTCGGATCGTTGGTAAAATCGGAAAGATTATTAAAATTTATTGAAAGGATGATTTGCATGGAAAGTCCGCGTCGTGAAATTGTTAGTTGGGATGAAGTGGATCGGTTGGTTGATCACCTGCTGACCCAGTTTGAAACCGAGTTTTCGGCGATGATCATGATCACACGTGGGGGCATTGTCCCGGGCGGGTTGCTGGCCGAGGCGATGGATATTAAGCATGTCTTGACCGCGGCGGTGGATTTCCCGGCCCAGATCGAGCTGGAGTCGGAGTATAAACGTGGGCAAAACTGGTCGCAATTGATGGTGTGGCCGAAGTTTTTGCAGTTCCCGGACGAGGAGTTGGTGCGGGGACGGCGCACGCTTGTGATTGATGACGTGTGGGGGTCTGGGCGTACCATTACCGCGGTAAAAAACCGGGTTTCCGGCGCGGGTGGGTTTCCGTATTCATGTGTTTTGCATTTTAACCCCTATCGTAATCTGTTTGGCTCGGTGCGCCCTGATTTTTATGCCGCGATTACCGATGCTCACATCATTTACCCGTGGGAAATTAATCGTGGCTCGGATAAAGTATGGAGCACGCCGTTGTAGCGCCTCTGTGTGGGGTGCTTAAACCTGCCGAAGCCGTTTAAAGAGGAGAGAAGAAGTGAATATTGACCCCAACCCACAACCGCCGGAAAATGTGTTGATTTTTAGCGGGAGTGCTCACCCTGGATTGACGAAGGAAATTGCGACTTCGGTTGGTCTGGAGGTGAGTCCCACAGTCATGGAAAAATTTTCCAATGATAATCTCTACGTTCATTTGGGCGTGAGTGTCCGCTCCAAAGAGGTGTTTATCGTTCAGCCGATTACCCCTCCCAGCAGTGATCATTTGATGGAATTGCTGTTTATGTTGGATATTGCCCGAAGCGCGGGGGCGAAGGGCGTCCACGCGGTGATCCCCTACTATTCGTATGCCCGCTCCGACAAAAAAGACGCCCCCCGCATCTCCATTTCCGGGCGCCTGGTCGCGGACTTGCTCCAAACCGCCGGGGCGACCCATGTCATTGCGATGACCCTCCATTCCCCACAAGTGCATGGCTTTTTCTCCATGCCCACCGATCACCTGACCGCCCAATCCGTTTTTGTGGAACATTTCCTGAAACAAGACCTGGCGAATACGGTGGTGGTTTCCCCGGACATCGGCAACGCCAAACGAGCCTCGATCCTGGCACGCGCGCTAGGGCTACCCATTGCCGCGGGCGAAAAATTCCGCAAGAGTGATGATGAAGTCGAGTTTGGCGGCATTATGGGCGATGTAAAAGGCAAGCGGGCGATCATCATTGACGACGAAATCGCAACGGGCGGCAGTATGGTGGAACTGATCCGGATTTTACGCAAGGAAGATGTGCGCCGGGTGACCGTCGTGTGTACGCACGGGCTGTTTACGGGCAAAGCCCTGGAACGTCTGAATGGGGTAGACGAGATCGAAGAAATTGTGACCACCAACACCGTGCCGATTTCCCCAGACCGTGCCCCCGCCCGGTTGACGATTCTGTCGGTGGGGCACATTTTTGGCGAGGTCATTCGCCGGAATGTGGTGGGCGAGTCGGTGGGGGCGTTGTTTGAGTATTGGAAAAAAGTGGGGCGAGGATAAGCGTGATTTTCCCTAAAAAAGGCGTTGACGAGGTTTATCGTCAACGCCTTTTTTTATGAACTTTCACGCCTCTTCCATTCCCTTCTTTTCGTTGGAATACACCACCTGAATGGGGAAGGGAATCTCGATCCCGGCCTGGTCAAACGCCGCTTTCACCCTGGTCAAGGCCGCGTCTTTGGCATCCAACGGGTGAATTTTCGTGATGTCCACCCATACATAGCCGGTCAGGTTGATTGAAGAACTGGCAAACGTATGAAACCGCACGAAGGGGGTTTTCTCTCCCTGCCGGGCGGGGACACCGGTCAACGCCTCAATCACCAACTGCCGCACGACCTCCAGATCGCTGTCATACGCCACCCCCACCTCCACCGCGATCCGTTTCCCCGGCGATTTGCTGAAGTTGGTCATCGATTCGGAGAGCACCTTCCCGTTGGGGATCAGAATATCTTCCCCTGCCTGGGTTTGGAGCAGGGTCGCGCGCAAATCCACCGCTTTGACGATGCCCAAATGCCCGTTCGTCTGGATCAAATCCCCCGGAGAAAACGGTTGTTGGATCAACAAAATGATGCCCGAAATAAAATTCGCCGCAATGTCCTGCAAGGCAAACCCCAGTGCAAACCCCACAATCCCCAACCCCGCCACTAACCCGGTAATGTCAAAATCCACCTGTTGCAACGCCGTCACCACCCCCAACGCCAGGATCGCCCAGCGCGCCGCCTGCGATAGCAAATGCTCCACCTGGGCACCGGCCTTGCGCGTGTGCAAAGCTTTCCGAATCATCCGGCTCACCAACCCCGCTACATAAGCCGCGATCACCAAAATGACCATTGCCACAAACAAATTAGGCAGGAATTTCAAAAAATCTACCAGTAAGGCTTGAAGCGCAGTGGTAAGGTTAGACATAAAAAACTCCTTGGGTAAATTAACTCAAGTACCTTCTTGAAAAACCAAGTTTTTCCCTGAAAGCAGGCATTTCTTGCGAGAAAAGCCTCCTAAAAATAGAAGCGTCCTGCTTGTAAAGCAAAAACTCGGTTTTTTGCCGTCAAAGTGGCAACTTGGGTACGAATTAAGCGGCGCAATTGTACCAAAGGAAATTGGGTGAACGCGCGGATGGGGGTGTGTTTATGTCGTAGGAACTCAGGGGAATTCCCTCAAGGTCCCACAATTCCTACGAATTCCCCCCAATGCCCTTCCCCCCTCCCTCACCTCCATTACAATACCTCCCTCCATGCCCGCCCTCTCCGTCCTCCTCCCCTGTTACAACGCCGCCGCGACCCTGCCGGACGCCCTCGCACTGACCGCGCAAACGTTCACCGACTTTGAAGTGATCGCCGTAGACGATGGCTCCACCGACGCCACCGCCGAACTCCTCCACGCCGCGGCCCGCGCCGACTCCCGATTCACGGTCATTTCCCAACCCCACGCGGGGATCATCCCCGCCCTCAACCGGGGCCTGTCCGCCTGCCGCGCCCCCCTCATCGCCCGCATGGACGCCGACGACTACGCCTACCCCACCCGCCTGGAAAAACAAAAAACCTGGCTCGATCAGCACCCCACCACCGCCCTCGTCGCCTGCCTCGTCGAAGGCTTTCCGCCCGAACAGCTTCAACCCGGCTTCCAGCGCTACCTCAATTGGATGAACAGCCTGCAAACCCACGCCGACATTTGCCGGGAAATTTTCGTCGAAAGCCCCTTTGCCCATCCCGGCGTCATGTTTCGCAAAGCCTGGGTGGAAAAAGTTGGCGGCTACCAGGATCACGGCTGGGCGGAAGATTACGACCTGTGGTTGCGCCTCTACCTCGCGGGCGCGGAATTCGCCAAAGTCCCCGAAACCCTGCTCGCATGGCGCGATGCCCCCCATCGCCTCACCCGCACGGATAGCCGTTACGCCGTCGAAAACTTCCTCCGCGCCAAATCTCACTACCTCCTGCAAGGCCCGCTTCCCGGACGGGATGCCGTCTTCATCTGGGGCGCGGGCATGATCGGACGCCGCCTGAGCAAACACCTCGTCCGCGCGGGTGCGCCCCTCGCCGCCTTCATCGACATCGCCCCCGGCAAAATCGGCGGCCAGCGCTGGAACCGCCCCATCCTCCCCCCCGAAGACCTGCCCGCCTGGTGGGCGCGTTACCAATCCCCGATCCTCCTCCTCGCCGTCGCCACCCACGGTGCCCGCGCCACGTTGCGCGCCCGGTTCGCCGGGCTGGGATTGGAGGAGGGGAAGGATTGGGTCGCGGTGACGTGATTGCTAATTGTCAATTGTGAATTGTGAATGATCAATTCTTAATGGATTAACCATTGATCATTCACAATTGACTATTTTCCCTGGAGCCTCCCCCATGACCCCCTCCCTCACCCCCGGCCTCCGCCGCGAAGACCTCCACCTCGTCCTCCTCGAACACACCGCCGCCCACCTCGGCAGTGGTGACCTGCGCGTGCTCGCTACCCCGTCCATGATCCTGTTCATGGAACGCGCCGCCCGCCAACTCCTCGCCGAACACCTGCCCCCCGGCTTTTCCAGCGTCGGCGCGCGGGTAGATGTTCGCCATCTCGCCCCCAGCCCGGTCGGGGCCACCATCCGCGCGGTCGCAGAGATCACCGAAGTAAACGGCCACAAGATCACCTTCACCGTCGAAGCCTGGGAAGGCGAAAAACAGATCGGCGCCGGAACCCACTGGCGGGTGGTGGTGGATGAAGAAAGGTTTCTGAAAGGCGTGGAGCAAAAATAATCCCGGCGCGAAAAACCGAGTTTTTTCATGAAAAGCAGGGGCCTCTCGCTATCCGTGTGTCAGGGAAAGCAACAGGCTCTTATACGGAAAGCAAAACTCGGTTTTTGCCCCTCCGAACCCATATCACCAACATCCTGAGCGGAGCGGTAACTCACCCATCCTCCCCAAAAACTTTTGCCAAGCGCAGTCGAAGGATGCGGGGCCAAGAGACATCACAAATTCCCGCACGCTTCGACTGCGCTGGAGATGAGTAGGTAAAGAGGTGTTTTCTATCCCGCTCAGCGTGTTACGATAGATAAATTCAAAACTGCCCCTGTTCACATTTTCAATCCGTGATATACTTCGCCGCCGTCCCAAAAAGGACAGTTTTTTAACAACCCGTTTTGTACTTTCCAAATGTTGCCCGACTTTTGGGTCGGGCATTTTTGTTGCATATTGGCT
This sequence comes from Anaerolineales bacterium, assembly GCA_013359445.1. Taxonomy (GTDB): domain Bacteria; phylum Chloroflexota; class Anaerolineae; order Anaerolineales; family JABWBV01; genus JABWBV01. The sequence goes on from JABWBV010000156.1 coordinate 12,636, forward strand.
TCCCCTTGTGAAAAAGGT
>JABWBV010000777.1 GCA_013359445.1 Anaerolineales bacterium
AAGGATTCGCTTTCCAGGAGTTAGTACATGAAAACAGCCAATATTTTACTGATTGAAGATGACGAAATTGTCGCCCGTACCGTTGACCGGAGTCTGCGCGGCGGAGATTTCCGGGTCACTTGGGCAAACAGCGGCGTTGAAGGGCTAAAAACCGCCCGGCGCATCTCCCCCGACCTCGTGATCCTCGATGTCATTATGCCGGGCATGGATGGATACACCGTCTGTCGCGAAATGCGTGCCGACCCCTTACTGGCGGACATCCCCATTCTATTCCTGACCGCAAAAATTAAGGAAGAAGATCGAATTACTGGCTTTAAGGCGGGCGCTGATGATTACCTTTGTAAGCCCTTCAACGTTGATGAACTCATTTTACGTGTCCGAGCCATCTTACGCCGAACCCAAGCCCCCCCCGGAACGAGAGTCAGCAACACTGAAGCCCTCCCCCCTCACGGCCTCAGCCCCCACGCCCTAAACGTCCTCGCGCAAATAGAAAACAGCCCTAAGATGATCGAAACCAACCGGTGTCTGATTGTGGGAGACTTCGTCCTTGATACCCGGTCTTTTGAATTGTATGTCCCCGACCGAGGAAAAATCAGCCTGACCCCCGTCCAATATGATCTTCTCTATCACCTCATGAGTCATCCTGGCGAGGTATTTTCCCCCGCCCGTCTATTGGACGAAGTTTGGGATTACCCCTCCGACTCGGGTAGCCCGGACCTCGTGCGTGTGCATATCAAAAATCTGCGCGAACGGGTTGAGCGTGACGCGCGGTCCCCGGAGTTTATTCGCACCGTTGCCGGACACGGGTACATGGTCAAAGCCGATCACGAATAACCTGCACACCTTCCGCGCGGTAATACTATTTATCTGAATCGCATTTTTTGAGTCTCGCGGCTACAATACTCCCATGGCGGCAATCACAGTGCATGAAAATGCAATTACCCTTTTGCGCGTGGTCTCAGAAACAATGAGCCAAAAACTCTCGGTAGAGGAATCGCTAACACGCGTCTTAAAAAACCTTTGTGCGTTACTCAAATCCGAAGCTGGGTTTATCATTCTTCCCGATCGTAACGATAGCACCATTTTTGGAAAACTTTGGTTCAAACAAGGGGAAGAAACCTTGCATAAGGTCAGCGTCCTTTTAGCACCGGGCGCCGTCAACACTTGTCTCCAAACCCAAAAACCGGTCAGGGTTCCGCCCCACGAAGCAACCCCGCGGTTTCACCCAAGCCTGGATGGCATCCCGGGCATTACACCGGTTTCTTTGTTATGTGTCCCCCTCAGCGTGCATGAGATTCAACATGGCGCTATCGTATTGCTCAACAAACAAGAAGGGACATTCGAGGAGGAAGATCAAAACCTCCTGGAAAGCCTGGCGGGGATTTTTACGCACATGCTCCACACCACAGACCTGGTACAAGAACTCCGCATAGCCAATGCCGACCTCGAAGCCAATCGATGGGAAATTATTCGCTCGCGCAATACCCTCCGGGCCTTATTCGACAACGTTCCGCTCTCATTCTATATCATCGACAAGGATTATCAATTACTGGCCCTCAACGTAAGCCGAAGCAACCGTCTCCAAGCCAAACCGCAAGACCTGGTGGGCAAACGATGTTACGAAACTTTCTACCGCCGACATGCCCCCTGCCCCGCCTGCAAAGCTCACGAAACCTTCCGTGATGGGCAAATCACCACGCGGATCAGCCACCAATGGTTGGAAGACGGCAATGCAGAAGAATGGGAGACCAGCACCTATCCGATCTTTGACGAAGCCGAACAGGTCAGCCAGGTGATTCTTTCAGAGGAAAATGTCACCGAAAAACGCCAACTGGAATACCAACTGATCCAATCGGAAAAACTCGCGGCGGTCGGACAACTAGCCGCCGGCATCGCCCACGAAATCAACAACCCATTGACCGCGGTCATCGCCAACGTTCAACTCCTCCGCCGGGAAATTCATCCCACGGACCCCTCACAAGATGCCCTGGAACTGATCGGCATGGCGGGCGCGCGCGCCGCGCAGGTCGTGCGGAACCTGCTCGACCTGACCCGGAAAGAAAATTACAAATTTATTCCCACAGACATCAACGTTACCATTCAAAAAGCCCTCGAACTCCTACAACATGAGATCAATGCCCATGCCGTAGCCCTCAAATTTGAGCCTACACATAACCTCCCGGAACTGCTCGCCAGCCCTGAACACTTGGAAGGGGTCTGGATCAACTTGCTTTCCAACGCTTTTGACGCGGTCGATCACACAGGTGCGGGCCTCATCAT
>JABWBV010000157.1 GCA_013359445.1 Anaerolineales bacterium
GGAATTCCCCTGGCTGAGGGGTGGGATCGCCCATACCGCCGAAGTCGGGGGCGGTTTGCGCGAGGCGGATGATCCCGGTCACAGTCACGACGCCCGGCGCGGGGTAGTCTTCACCGTTGGAGGTGTACGTCGTTCCGGGAATCCAGCCCCGATTGACCAGGATGGTTTGATCGGTTCCGGCGATTTTCAGGGGGGCGAGGAGGTCGTAACCCGGTTTTCCGTACCAAACCCGGTTGCGGAGGGCGATCTGGTGGGTGAGGTCATATTCGCCCGTCACGGTCACGGTGCGGTACTCCATCGTTTCGAGGGGTTCGGCAAGGGTGGCCGCGGTCAGTTCGAATGGTTCGGCGGTTTGCCCCGCCAAAACGTGGGCGTTGAAGGCACGGCGTTGTTCCAGGCGTTCGAGTTGCCAGAGGCCCAGGCGAAGCATGACCCCGATGGCGGCAAGGACGAGGAGGGTGGTCCACCAGTATTTGCGGGAGAAGAGGGGAGGAAAGGACATGCAAGGATGACGAGGGAACGTAAAGAGGAAACAGCAAAAAATTTACGCACACACTTTACGCATTTCTCATCCCCCTTCTTTCTTTTTTAGGGGGGAAACGGCCAGACTGTACACGAAGATAAAGATCGCGGTGGCCGGGGTCGCGTAGGCGATGGCAAAAAAGCGAAAGTTGAAGGTGGCTTGCTGGCGCACGGTCAGGCCAAACAGTTGGGAGGGCTGGAAGGAACATTCGTATTCGAGGTTGGCGGCTTGCTGTAAGGGCAAACTGGCACTGGTTCCCGCGGGGATGAAGAGGGACCCCAGTTGATGATCGATGTTGTCTTCGTTTTTGACCGTGAGCGTGTCGCCAATGACGAAGGTCATTTCTTCAGGAATGGAAGGCTCGGCTTCCCCTTGGGCGACTTTTTCCCCCGTCCCGGCAGGGATGAGCAGGAGCACTTCCTGAGGATCGCGGTCGACATCGCTCCGGGTCAGTTGATAGGCAATTTCGCTAAAAGCAAAAACAAAACCAAACGAAATGGCAAGGATGATGATCCCTCGCCGAACTGCGGCTTGGACAAGCGTTTTATCCATCGTTATTCTTCCAAAAGGCGTTGAACGTCTTGAAGCATGGCTTCGGCGGTCTGGCCGAAGGGAAAGGTGAGGCGCAAATGCCCGGCCCGGTCTATCACGTAAACGCGGGTCGTATGTTCCACCAGATATCCGGCGGTGTTGGCGCCGGGGCGAATTTCCGGCTGGATGAAATAGTCTGCCCAGACGGCAGACAAGGGGGCTTGTTCGTCTGTTAGACCGATGAAGTCCGGGGAAAACAAGGCCAGGTGAGATTTGAGTTGGGCAGGTGTATCCCGATTGGGGTCCACGGTCACAAAGACAAAGGCGACTTCTTCAGATTGCGCGCCTAACGCCTCATGAATTTTTTGAAAAGCGACCAGGGTGGTTGGACACACATCCGGGCAAAAAGTATACCCAAAAAAAAGCAAAACAACCTTTCCGCGCTGATCGCTCAGGCGAAAAGGCTGTCCATTTTGATCGTGAAGCGAAAAATCTTTGGCGGGGGAAGAGGGTTCGATGAGGGACCCTTGAAATTCCGGGAGCGGTGCCGTCCGTGTACTCACGAGGGCGATCAACGCAATGCCCAAAAGAATACCAAGCCCTAATAAAACCAAATCGCGCGTTTTCATGATAGATTCCGAAAAAAAGGAGTGTGTGGAGATCGCCTCCAACACACTCCTTTTCATTTAAACATTGATCAGGAACTAACCACCGATAACCTTCGACCCAATCAAGTATAACGCCGGGTAGAAGAAAATCCAGACCACATCGACGAAGTGCCAATAAATCGCGGCGGCTTCGACGGCGAAATGTCGTTCGGCGGTGTACAACCCTTTGCGGCCATTGTTCCAAACAATGAACAGGAAGGCGACCCCGGTCAAGACGTGAAAGGCATGAAACCCGGTCATCGTGTAGAAAATACTTCCGGCCACCCCTTCCGAGGCGGATATGTGCTGGGCGGCCAACGGCCATTCCACAAACACAACGCCCACGAGGAAGATCGTGCCGAGGATGATCGTCAGCATCGTATTCCGAAGGAACGATTTTTGATCGCCAACGCCGATGGCAATTTCAGCTCGGTTCATCAGCACGCTACTGATCAGCAAAACCACGGTAACGATTAAGCCCAGGAACTGATTAAGCTCCGGGCGGGAGTCCGGCATGAGGTTAAACCGGGTCACAAACAGCCCAGCAAACACAAAGGCATCGGAAAAGAGGAACAACCACAGGCCGAGCCGGTTGTTGATCGTGCGATTGCGATATTCCGCAAGGGAAGGTTGGTGTGTGTCGGCGCTCATTAATGATCCTCCCCACCGGAGAAAACACGTCCGATGTGCATATAATCTTTGATAATAAAGAAAGCTTTCAAGACACCTATCCCAAGCATGACACCTGCGATATTGGTCGTAGAAATGACGCCCAGGTAGTACTCACCCGCGGTGAGCAGAGACAAGATAATCACCACCAGGACATTGACGCTATAGTCGGCTTTTTTCTTTTGTTCTTCCATGTTTCAATTCCTATTTAGTACTCCAAAGATCCTTAATCGTAACTACTCTGGTAGAGGTTAGCCTGAAAAGAGGGTGAAAGGGGGCTGTGCATCCCCCTTTCACCCTCTTTTCGGGAAGTTTCCTCATTCTGTCTGAATAGTTACCCGTAATGTATCAATCACCAGCCGGAGCAGGTGCGGCACCTTTGGGATGATGCGCTGAGGCAGGCGCCGAGGGGCCACCGCCAAATTTCGCATAAATCGACCCGGACAACCCGTAATCGTAGGGTTCACCGATGACCTCAAAGGGGTGATCGGCATAATTGTGTTGGGGCACCGGAGAGGGGAGTTGGAACTCCGGTGAGCGTGAACGCCAGGGATTGTCTGCGGCTTTGGCCCCCATGCGGAGACTGCGAAGGAGGTTGAACAACGCCAACAGGACGGAGAACCCGATCACATACCCAGCCACCGTAATCAGCAAGTGCCCCGTTTCCAGGCCCATCGCGGGGTCATAATCCCCGATCCGGCGGCGCATCCCCAACAGCCCCACCCACATCTGGCTCAAGGACTGGACATAAAAACCAGGGAACATCAGCCAGAAGTGAATTTTGCCGAGCGCTTCGTTATACATCCGGCCTGTAAATTTCGGATACCAGTAGTAAATGGCGGCGAAGAACGGAAACACATAACCGCCAAACATGGTGGCATGGAAGTGCCCAACGACCCAGTAGGTATCGTGCAAATACAAGTCCGTTGCCACCGTCCCATTGGGCGGGCCACTGATCCCCCCCAACAAAAAGATGGTAATCGAGCCTAACACGAACAACATAGGCGTACTGAACGAGAGTTTGCCCTGCCACATCGTCCCGACCCAGCTGAAGAATTTTACGCCCGTGGGGACGGCAACCAGCAACGTCGTGTACATAAACGGAACCCGCAGATATTCGTTCATCCCGGAGGTAAACATGTGGTGTGCCCACACGAAGAACCCAATCAGGGCAATCCCGAGGGAAGACATCGCAATCCATTTATAGCCAAACAACGGCTTGCGGGAGAAGACGGGAAGCAGTTCACTGATGATGCCCAACCCCGGCAAAATGAAGACATACACCGCCGGGTGCGAGTAAAACCAGAAAAGGTGCTGATAAAGAACCGGGTTCCCCCCTTCGGCGGCATTGAAGAAGTTCATGCCGAACAAACGCTGGAACATGACCAACTGGAAGGAAAGCCCGATCAACTGGGTCGCGGTAAACTGAATGAGGGCCGTCGCAAATGCCGCCCACACAAAGATGGGCATCTTGAACATGCTCATGCCCTTCGCCCGCATCCGCAGGGTTGTCACGATGACGTTGATCCCACCAGTAATGGAGGAAAGCCCAACCAAATACACACCCAGGAAAAAAGTCTGGAAGCCAAGTTTTGTAAGTTGCGAACTCAAGGGCGGATACGCCGTCCACCCGGCATCCACCCCGCCCAAAAAGAGCGAGGAGAGCACCAGCACCGCGCCGGGCACGTTAATCCAATAAGCGAACGCATTCAACCGGGGAAACGCCATATCGCTGGCCCCGATCAACAGAGGCACCAGATAGTTGCTCATTGCCCCGACGCCAAGCAAAATCCCGGCAATCATCAACATCCCATGCAAACTGACCATCGAGTTGAAGAAATCGAGGGCCTCGGTCGCCGAAGGGCCAAGGATGTATTCGGCGGGGGTCAAAAGTTCCGTGCGGAAAATCAACGCAAACAATCCCGCAATCAGGAAAATGAGCATGGAGGTGACGCCGTACTGAATCCCGATGACTTTATGATCCACCGAAATATTGAAATAGCGAAGCCAACCGGAAGATTCCTCGTGCGGATGATCCGGGGTGGAAATGCCACGCATCCACTTGAACCAATCGCTCAACACCCCGGTTCCGATCATGAACGTAATCGCCCCGACCAGCCCGCCCAACGCCCACGCGGGTTCGGGTTTCCAAATCGGTTGCATCCCAAAAATCAGCCGGACAGCGCAGACAATCCCCATCCCCAAAATGGTTCCGCCTACCTGACCAATCAAACCACGGACTAAAGCAGTTTTTAAGAATTTCATGCTCAGCCTCCTTATTTCAAGGTCTTGATAAATTCAATGATGAATTGCAGTTGTTCATCGGAAAGCTTTTCCCCGGCATTGGCGGGCATCGCATTCGTAAACCCTTCTACAATCTTCAAACCTGGGTTCCGAATAGATTCAATGATGTAGGCATCATCTACTAAAGAAGTTGTCCCATCCGTAAACGTTTCGGTGCTTCCGTAAATACCCTTCCAACTCGGGCCAATAATTTTGGTCCCATCGATACTATGGCAGGCAAGACACCCATTCTCCTGGGCTAATTTTTGTCCACACCCAACCACATCATCAATTTTACAGGGGTCTTCTGCAATTTTTTGTTGCACCCATGCGTCAAATTCAGCCCGGCTCACCACCTGAACCCCTGCTTCCATGAGGGCATGTTGCACCCCGCACAGTTCCGCACAACGGACTTTGTAATCGCCAATCAGCGTAGGCGTCACGCGCAGGTCGCGCACTTCCCCGCCGGGGAGCAAGTCTTGTTTCACGCGGAATTCGGGAACCCAAAACGAGTGGATGACATCCGTCGCCCGCAGGCGCAAAAGGGCTTGATGATTGACCGGCAAGACAAGCACGTCCGAGGTGATGCCATATTCGGGATAGTCAAACGACCACTCCCACTGCCGCCCGGTGACATTCACCCGCATCGCACTGGGGTTCTCCGCCAGGATATTCGTCAGCGATTCGCCGCCCAAATAGGCAAAAAAGACCACGGCCATCAGAGGTAACACCGTCCAGGTAATTTCCAAACCGGTGTGTCCTTCAAAATGTTCACCGTCCTTGTCTTCCCCTTTTTTCTGGCGAAAAGCCACAATGCTATACAGCATAAAACCCAAAATAAGGGAAAATAGGAAAGCCATCGCCCAAAAATGGTACCCGAACACCCAATCAACCCAAATCCCTTGCCGACTGGCTAACGGGGGCATGAGATATCCATTTTGCATTGCGTATTGCAAGCCTAACCCAATGGCGGCAGTCAAAATCGCAACCAAAATGGTCACACCAATAAAATGTCCAATTTGTTTCATACGCTCGCTCCAAAAGCAGGAAGATTTTATGCAAACAATCAAAAATCCCCGATTTTTCAACCAGGATCATCGTGAAAGTTGCACACATGCAAACCTATTTAATTAACCATAAATGTGCTTGGGGACACGGGGCATATTATACCTAGTCAGAATTGAATGTCTAGTGAAATTTAACACATTTTTATTAATTATTCTCATCAAAATCCCCCATCTGACCCAAAAAAGCGACGGGAAGAGGAAACCGCTCCCCGTCGCTTGTGCAATCCTCGCGGATTCCCCTTTACAAAACTGCCAAAATTTCTTTGCTATGCCCTTCCGGCTTCACATTTTCAAACACCTGCTTGATCATCCCTTCCCCATCAATCAAAAAAGTCGTCCGAAATACGCCCTCATAACTCCGGCCCATAAATTTTTGGGGCCCCCACACGCCATACAAATTACACACAACCTGTTCGGTATCCGCCAGCAACGAATATGGAAGCCCATATTTCTTCTTAAACTTCGCATGGGATTTTACCGAGTCTGGACTCACACCTAAAATAGTAACGCCTGCCAACTGGAAGGCCTCGTAGTCTTCTGCAAAACCACGCGCTTCGAGCGTTCAGCCAGGGGTATCATCTTTCGGATAAAAGTACAAAACAACCGGCTGTCCCCGAAAGTCGGACAGGTTCCGCGTGACCCCGGCATCATCCGGGAGCGAAAATTCTGGGGCAGGAATGCCTGCAACGAGTGCCATAATCTCTCCTTTAGCCATAAAATAACCCTGCATCCCGCAAGGCTTTCTCAATTTCGTCCATCGAAACCGGCTTCATCAAATACGCCCGCGCCCCCAACTTCATCGCCGCCTCAATCACTTCCGGCTCGGTTTCCGAAGAGACGATAAACACCGCCGTATCGGCCAGATAAGGTTCCCGCTTAAAATACGAAAACACTTCCAGCCCATTCAGCCCCGGCATATTAATATCCAAAAAAACCGCCGAAGGCACAAGCACCTTCACGCGTTGCAAGGCTGTCAAGGCTCCATACACCACCTCGGTCTTGACATCCAAATAATTCAACATCTGACACAAACTATCCGCAAAATGACGATTGTCATCTACAACTAAAGCAGTGATCATACTATCTCCAATCTAAACGCAATTTGGCCCATGTCGCTTACATCATACCCTGGCAGGGTTGCCACAGCCGCCCGAAAAGCCCCATCCGCCAACAAATCTAACAAAGGCGCCAACAACAGGCTATTATAATGGTCTTCGGGGATGATCAAATCATATCTTTCCTGAAAAAGTGGTAAGAAATCCAACCCCAACGCCTGCGCCGCCGCCGCAATCCCCAACCCGCAATCCGCCCGCCCCGAGGCCACCGCGGCCGCCACCGCCAAATGGGTATATTCCTCCTGATCATATCCCTGCACCTGCAAAGGAACAATCCCTAATTGGGTCATGTGATAATCCAACAGTACCCGTGTCCCCGCACCTCGCTGGCGATTTACAAATCGAACCTCCTTCCCCGCCAAATCTGCGAGGCTCTGCACCCTGCACGGGTTCCCGCGTAACACCATCAACCCCTGCGCCCGTCCCACCAGCGTAACCCCCACCACCGGCACCCCCGGCAAATACCGTTGAATATACGCCACATTGTACTCACCCGTTTCCGGGTCCAACAGATGAGACCCTGCCAGATGCGCCTCCCCCCGCTTGAGGGCAACTAACCCGCCCTGGCTTCCCACATTAGCCGACGCCAGACGCCGCCCTTTCCCGGCCAAAAACTGCGCCAACAAATCTAACGTCATATCATGGGACCCCATCGCCAAAATCGTCCGCGCGATGTCGCGCGGCGTACGATACAAACGCACCTCCACCGCTTCCCCTGCGGCCACCCCTTGCGAGCCACTTGGGAGAACCACAATGCCATCGGCCCGCACCAGCGAAGAAATCACCCCCGCCCCACGCGAAATCGGCGCGGCCAGGGTACGCGCCCCCACCTGCCCCACCACCACCCGCATATAATCATCATCCCCTCCGGGCGAGGTTACCTTGCGGGTCATCTGCGCGGTTAGGGTGAGCGGCTCCGCAGGCATCCGGCCCAGCCACCGCGCCAGAAGTGGCTCCACAAAAATCTCCCCGGTCAGCGCGGCAGAAACCGGATAGCCGGGGACCCCGATGATGGGCGTTGAAGATTGTAGGGTAAAAGATGACTGAGGCGATCTTTCAACCATCCCAAGAATCACCGGATGCCCGGGCCTGACCGCCACCCCATGCACCAACAACGTCCCCACCGCCTCCACTACCCGCGCCGAAAAATCTTCCGACCCGGCGGAGGACCCCGCGAGGAGCAAAACCAGATCGTGATCCCGCGCCGCGTCTACCACTTGAGCCTGGATCAGGTCAAAATCATCGACAGTGATCGGGTAGCGGGTTGGCTCGCCGCCCCACGCGCGCACTTGCGCGGCCAAAACGACCGAGTTGTATTCGATGATGTCCCCCGCCTGGACAGGTTCTCCGATGGGTTTGAGTTCGGTGCCGGTGGGGATGATTGCCACGCGGGGTTTGCGGGCCACGCGCAACTCATGGTGCCCGCTCCCGGCGCAGGCGCCCAAATCCACCGGGCGCAGAACATGCCCGGCGGGGAGAACCAGTTCGGTCGCGACCATGTCTTCCCCCATCGGGCGGACGTGTTTCCAGGGCGGGGTGGCGGCGCGGATGCGGATGGCGTAGGGACGACGCGCGGCAGGGTCTACCGTGCCGGTCGCGGTTTGGGGTTCGGCTTCTTCGATGGGGATTACGGCGTTCGCCCACAGGGGAAGAGGATCGCCTGTATCCACATAGGTGGTTTGTATCCCATAGATTAAGGTAACCGGGGTAGAGAGCGAGGCGCCTTCGGTTTCGGTGGCCCGTACGGCGAACCCATCCATAGCGGAGGCGTGGTAATGCGGAGAGGATAGTTTTGCCCAGACCGGTTCTGCAAGGACGCGGCCCAGGGCATTTTCGTTGAGGGGGATTTCTTCGGTGGCGATCACGCCCGCCAGCCCGGCAGTTTGGAGGGCTTCGGCAAAACGTGCTTGTGCCTGTGCGAGGGGGATATCGTGTAAATAGATGCTCATGGCGTTAGGGAGTTGTGATGGAAGGCTTTTGAAGTTTTTTGCGCGGGCAAACTTACTTTGCCGGGTAGTGTACCAAATTGGAAGGATTCAAAGGGAGAGTGATGGAGGGATTCGCAAACCCAGGCCGCGGCGGGGCTGTACCACAGGTCAAAAATCAGGATGCCTTCGGCGTTGAAGATGGGGCAGGCGGTCCACCCCAAAGTTTTTAGGGTGAGTGGGGAGTAAAGGGGGCGATTGGCATCGGAGGCAGGGGGAAAGAGGAGCAGGGTTTCGCCTTCGGGGGGGAGGGCGTTTAGCTCGGAGGGGACGTTGGTGTACAGCCATTGCCCTTGGTGAACGGGGATCTGATACACCGCGATGAGTTCTTGAAGGGTGTTTAGCCATCCGGTTTGGGCGAATATGAAGAGCAAGGTCACAGATGAAGGGGGGTCTGCTTGTTCGACCTTTTCGGGCCAGATGAGTTGGGCGGTTCGCACAAAATACACTTGAAAAGAATGGTAGCGGTGCATGTGGGCGAAAGAAAGGGGGAAGGCTTGAAAGAGATTGACGCCCAAAATGGTCACCCATAACGTGAGGTAGACCCAGGGCCATTGAGGAGGTGGGAGGCCATATTGTTTCAGCCACGCGCCGAGCCAAAGTAGGCCAACCGTGGCGAAGACCGCCCAAAAAGGCAGGAGCATAAACATGCGCGTCATGGGTGGGAAGGCGTCTCCGTGGGTGGTTCCAACCATCCAGAGCATATAGCCAAAGGCCAGGATGAAAAATTTCATGAATGGATGGTGTCGAAACGCCCAAACGCCAAAGCCCAGGCCCCAAATGACAAACCCCGCGGTGAGGAAATCCATTAAGCCTACGGCGACAAAATGCCTTTCAGAAACCATATAGAGGGGGGCAAATAGCGCATAGACCAGGTTTTCAACGACATATTTAAAGAATGACGGCACCGATGCGAACAGGTGCGGTTGGTTGAGCAGAGTCCCGCCCATTTTGGTGGCCCAGTATTCGGGTTGGAGAAGCAAGGGAAAAATAGTGAGGAAGAGCGAGACCCCCATCATCGTCCAACGGAGAAATCTCTGTTGGCGGGCAGGGCGAAAGACCACAAACAGCAAAAACGGCAGGGGAACGGCATACAACGCCGCGGGAAAAACGTAAAAACAAACCCCCTGAGCGAAACCCACCAAACCGTAGGCCAACAGCCGGTTCGATTGCCACGCCCACCCGGACGCCCACAAAACCAGCCCTAAAGCGAACAAGGCTTGCAGATTGTTGTAGCCGATTTTGCCGAAGGTCATCAGATAGTGCGAAACGGCGAGCAATGCCACCGCCCCCACAGCCACCCGCCGCGTTAAGAAACGTCGGAAAAAATCATGAAAAAAGACTAGCGACACGGCGGACAGATACAAACTGCTAAAACGCCACCCAAAATTTGACTTCCCGAAGATCAGCAAGAAGATTGCTTGAAGATAGGAAGAAAAAAAGGTGAACTTTTCGTACACATATTGCCCATTAAAAAGCGCGCCTTGATATTCCGAAAACCGAAAGGCGAGGCGGTCCGCCCCGCGGAAAAACTCGTACTCATCCCCGATGACGGAAAACCACCAGGCGTTGAGGCCCAACGTATATAAAACCAACGCGAGGGTCACCAACCAATAGACTGGGGAAAGGTTTTTGCGATGTCGCACCAAATTGAGATGCGTGAACAAGATTGCCCCCAACCCCACCCAAAGGGGCGGCATCCCCGCATACAACCCCGCGAGGAAAGTGACCCACGCGCAATGCGCGAGCAACATACTCCCCCACCGATCCGCATTTTCCCGCATCTTTTGTAAAACAAAGGCGATTGAAAATTCCCGCACAAACAAGATTCCGGCAAACACCCCCATCCCGATCAGATATTCAAGCCCTGGCAGGCGCTCCGTCAGGGCAAGGGTTAAGATCGCATGGGCAAACAGCAAGAGACATCCCCCCCACAGGCCAATACGTACCCAGACGTGAAACCGCCCTAACGGCTCAGGCTCGCCCAACCGCTCCCCCCACGGACGCAAAACCGTCTCATCTAGAAAGGCGGCAAATATTTCGCGCTGAAGAAACCCCAACCCCACCAGCCCCACCCCACACCCAAAAATGACAAAAAAATAATAGGGATACCCAAACACTTGGTTGAACCGCCACCCATGCCACGCCTGAAAAACAAAATTGACCTGCAACGGCGAACCCTGCCACCGGTCAAAAAACACAAACCAGGCCGGTAAAAAGGCCAAAATTATCGGGACAAAAAAAACACTCCAATACCCCACACTTTTCGCGTACGCAAGCCCCCCCACCCCTTTCAACCCTGACACCCCGTGCATGCGTTGAACACGCCACACACGGATCAAAGCCAGGTCCAAAATGATCGCCACCAACCCGGCCAGTGCCAACAGCGAGAGCGTATTCGCAGTCATGCAAAAACAACCTGATGGCCCGCGCGTTGAAGTGCCTCCAGAGTCCCCTCCAACTGCGTTTCTTTCACCAACACATAATCCGTGTCATAGGTTGAAAGCACAAAAATACTCACCCGCGCCTCCGCCAAGACCCCCGCCAACGCCGCCAGCACCCCCACCATCGAAAATTCCAACGGCCCTTGCACCATCAACGCGCGCCACCCACGTTCTGCCGTCACGGAGGCGGGAACCCGCGCCTCCTCGCAAACGAGCGACAATTCATCCGCCGTACGCGTCACCGAAAACAAACCTGTTCCCCCCGCCCAACCTGGAACCGCCTCCGCCCGGTCCACGCGGCACACCGCCAACCGATCTGCCAGCACCCTCAAAACGAACGAAGGCGTCCGCGCGTCGTCCAAAACACCATCCGTCATAACCAGACCACCTCCACCCGCGCCCCTGCCGCCAGTCCATTGGCCTCCGCCGGAATCCGAATCAACCCATCCGCGCGGGCCAACGTAAAGATCAGATTACTTTTCCCAAACACCGGCTCAGCAATGAAAGCCTCCTCGTCCGCCCCAACGGTGGAAGGGGTCAACCGCACCGGGACCCAATCCTCTCGCCCCGCCTGGGAAGGCAGATTGAGCACAAGCCGCGCCGGGACCGACGGGCGCGGGCGATGCGTGTGCAAGCCCAACCACCGCGCAATCACCGGCACCACAAAAATCTGAGCGATAACCAACCCACTGACCGGATTTCCCGGCAAGCCGATCACCGCTTTCCCATCGCATAGGGCTAAAATCGTCGGTTTTCCGGGGCGCACGTTCACCCCATGGACCAACACCCCGGGCTTGCCCAATTCGTCAATCGTCTGCGCGGTCAAATCCCGCACGCTGACCGAAGACCCCGCGGTAAACACCACCACGTCACACTCGTCCAACGCGCGGCGCGCGGCGGCGCGAAAAGCCTCAGCATTGTCTGGGATGATGCCATATGGCACGGGATCGCCACCCGCCTGGGCGATCAATGCGCGGAGCGTGTACGTGTTCACATCCCGCACCTGGCCGGGGGCCGTGTCCCGATCCGGGGGAACCACTTCATCACCGCTGGACAAAATCCCCACGCGCGGGCGCCGCGCCACGTTCACCGTCGTGATCCCCAACGCCATCAGCCCCCCAATCTCCGCCGGACGCAAAACCGCCCCCGCCGGGATCACCACGTCCCCCTTTTGCACATCTTCCCCCGCTTTGATCACATTGTCCCCCACCGCAACCGCACGGAGAATTTCGATTTCAGGGAGGGGCCTTCGTATTTCGTCCTCCGTTTTGGCTTGTTGGTTCGTTTGCTGGTTTGCTGATTTGTTGTCTTGCTGAATCGTTTGCGTATGT
>JABWBV010000158.1 GCA_013359445.1 Anaerolineales bacterium
ACAACTTCAGGCGCTTTTGCCCCTTCCTTTCATAGCGGCGAAACGAATTTCATAGACAGTTATATTGCGATGTTAGACACAGGTGCCTGCCCTCCGGCCAGTACGGCCTTGTTGGACGTCGAAATTCTGGATGCGAATGGGGACCCAATTAGCGCGCTGACCACGAATGAGGAAGGCTGGTATACGCCGAATCCGTTAACGGTCCAAATTACTATTGCAAACACCCAACCCGAGGAATTGAACGGAGCGATGGATTTTATCTTTGGTTCACCAAATTCCTCGACCCGCTTTTATGTTGTCAGTGCGCCCGAGGCCTGTTCATTTGCAAGTGATTGGCCATATACAAATCAAACTTACGTAGGCTCGTGTAATGTCTTAATTCTTACTGGTGAACTACCACAAACGTTGACCTGGGAGGTATGGCTTCAGCCATCCACAGAAGGGCCGTTTGATGTCAACGCAGAATTACTGGTAGATGGCAATCCTATCGCTACCGATACAGATGAAGTAGATTTACCTCAGGCTGCAATAAATCCGGTCATTTTTATTCATGGAATTCTCGGTTCTATGCCACCTGGACAACACTTATGGACAAGCCGCCCCACAGCGTTGGATATTCAAATCCCTTCGGAACCGGTCCTCGATCCTTTTTTGGAATCGTATTATCCCATGGTGGATCATTTGGAAAAAATGGGGTATGAATGGGGCACAACCCTGTTTGCTTTGGCTTATGACTGGCGCGATGATAATGATGACTCTGCAACCTTCTTAGGGAATAGTATTGTGAGTGAGGTTCTTCCCTCTGCCAGCCAATTGCCTTATGTCGCCTCGAATCCCCAAGTAGATTTGGTGGTACATAGTATGGGGGGATTGGTGAGTCGTGCTTGCACACAAAATGAAAATTCAAATTGTCACGGGAATGTGCATAAAATCATTTTCATTGCTTCCCCACACCAGGGTTTTGAATCCGATTATCGGACTCGGGAAGGATTGACTTGGGGTGATTATTTTGGGCATGAAGTACCTGGAGGCGCAGATCTTTGGTTCACGATGCAACCTTTCATGGACTTTTTGCTTTGGCCAAGAATGATCCGTCTGCAATACAATCCCACGAGCCAGGAGATAGAGGAGGATTGTCTCCCCTCATTTCCTTTGGGTAATTATGATTGCAGCATCGCCCACTACGAATGGGCTCACGATCCTGCAAGAGGTATCGTGTCTCTTTCTCAAATGCTCCCGACTACGGATTTATTGGATGAAAATTACATCACCAACATATTCGACCAACAACAGCCCTGGCCCTGCACAGCTGGAGTCAAGCCAAGTGATCTGGAAAACGATTGGTTGGAGACCCTCAATGCGAATATTTCTCAGTTAGTCACGGAATTAGGCGAGGAAAATATCTATGTGTTATATAGTGAAGAATTCGGCAATCTGACCGACCGTCAATATCCTGCAATCTGCGTCATCCATCCCTATGGTCAGTGGCCTTATGGCTGGCCTATTACTGAAGTCGAAATCCCCGCTGACTTTGGGGACGATCTTATTCCTGTTGAGAGTACAACACTCAGACGAAGTGGCTTGTTACTCATCCCTCTGGCAAATGAAACCATTATAGACGAATTCGGACACAAGGGGATTGCCTACGCGCCGGCTGCCCAACAGAAAGTCACGGAATATCTGACGGGGGGGCAGATTTCCAGCGGAACGACTCCTTATCATTATCCCAATGCCTTAGAAAACTTGGCGCGGATTATTGCTGTATTTGTCACTACAGATGGAGGTGAAAATTTAGGAGAGTCAGGCAGTCCCAATTTGCCGGTTCAAATTATGATCACCGATCCAGGGGGGCAACAATTTGGATATGATCCGGTTAGTGCGACTATGATGCCAGGAATTCCAGGGGCTTTCTATTCAGGAAGTCTAGAGCCGCAGTTTATGGTAT
This sequence comes from Anaerolineales bacterium, assembly GCA_013359445.1. Classification (GTDB taxonomy): domain Bacteria; phylum Chloroflexota; class Anaerolineae; order Anaerolineales; family JABWBV01; genus JABWBV01. The sequence goes on from JABWBV010000158.1 coordinate 1,946, forward strand.
TGTTCAATACCCTTCCTGGGGACTATCAGATAACTGTAACCGGAATAGGCGATGCGGACTATGAAATGGAAACCTATGTGGTCGAGGAAACCGGCTTGCAGTTGTTGGATGTTTTCACAGGCACCGTGACCACTGGCCAGGTGATTACGCATACCGCCGCATATACGGTTTCTGCTGAAACCCTTTTCTTCGATGACATGGAGTCAGGGGGGAACGACTGGACAGCAGAAGGCGGGTGGAGTCTGGATGCCGACACTGCTTACAGCCCCATCACCTCATGGGCAAGCGGAATGATCACGCCGAGTATGCCCCAAACCATCACGCTGGAAATTCCGCTTGATTTGTCAACTGCTTCTGTTGCCAGTCTGACTTTCTGGCACACTTATACCCTATCCAGTCAGGCCCAGGCGTTTGTAGAGGCATCCACCGATGGGGGGATCACCTGGCAAGCTGTCATCACCTACCAGAATGAAACCCACGAGTGGACGCCCCTCGTAATGAGTTTGACGCCATTCACAGGCCCGGAATATGACCCCTTACAATTGCGGTTCCGCCTGGTATCTACCCACCCAGGCGACCAATGGCGAATTGACGATGTGCGGGTTGAAACCATTGCCCCGCCCACCCTTTTTGCGCTCCCCTTCGAAGACAATGTCGAAAGCTGGCGGAAGTGGGAGGGAGAAGGTGGCTGGGTGCGTACGCACACCCTGTATACCAGCCCGGATACGGCCTGGCAGTCATCAACCCCTGGGGCCACCCTAAGCCTTGCCGGGAATCTCGACCTGCAAACGTCTATCACGCCTGCACTCACTTTTTGGTATTCGATGACGGTGGACGGGGCCGGGGTCATCGAAGTACTGCCAGCTGGTGAGAGCATCTGGCAAACCGCTGAAACGCTTACCGAGACGACAGGCTGGACTCAGGCAGAGGTGGACCTATCTCCCTGGACGGGGATCACAGCCACCTTACGTTTACGGCAGACCGGGCAACCCGGGGCTGTCTGGACGGTAGACGACTTCCTGGTTCAGGAGGTGATCCCACCCGTCATTCATCTCCTGCCTTTCACCGACGATATGGAAATCCCAACGGCGAACTGGCAGGCGATCAATGCCTGGGAACCGGTCACATCCACGGCGCACAGTGGGACGACGGCCTGGTTGGGAGAGACTTCTGGTTCGGCGTTGATGCTGATAGACCAGCTAGATTTGAGCGACACGACCTCCCCCATCCTGTCCTTCTCGCAACAGTTCGCTCTCCCTAACGGCACTTTTGGGCAAGTTCGAGTCCGTTCGGAAACTGATCTGATCTGGCGGCCAGTTCTCACCGTCACCAACCCCATTAGCGGCTGGACGCCCATAAACGTGGATTTGAGCGCTTATGCCGGGGAAAAAATTGAGCTGGCATTTGTCGTTAACGACGCGCCAGTTGGAGAAGGAGGACAAACCTCCCAGACAACGCCAGGCTTGCCCCCGGTTGCTGTCGGACTATCCTTCCTGGCGATTGCCGTGCTCGGCATCGCGCAAATCACCAGCGAGCCTGAGAATCGCTCCAGACTCCGGAAGGTGCTTAACATCGGCGTATGGATTGGGATTGTATGGGCCTGTTTATATTTCAGCGGCGTATTATGGTCGATCCCTTTCTACCGCGCCTGGCGGATCAATCATCTGAATGTCGTTGAAGGCGGGAAAGTAGAGCTGCTGGTTTCGGCCTCTCAAAAGCCTGCTGGAGCTGAACTATCCCCAGGAGGTAAATGGATGCTGGTTGACATATGGGAAAATGCCAGTTCGATTTCGGACACCAGGTTGTTGATCGATTTAATAAAAAACGGGACATACACAATTTTGCTGGAGAATACGACCCACCTTCGCTGGCTGGATGATGACCTGTTTATGGGAGAACATAGTCAACGCGGGTTCTTTATTGTGACGATTCCTGAGGAAGAGAAAACCTATTTGAGGGAAAAAGAAGTTTCTGCTAATAGTGATGAATTACTTGCATTGCAACACTCCCAAAAACTGTATGCGATTGAGGAAAGTGGAGGTTATAACTTTATTAATTTAGATGGGGATATGCTTTCAATTTATATGATCTCAACCTTACTTAGTTTTGACGAGCATAAAGAGCTATTGATGGCATTCCCCAATGCAAAAATAATTTCTCGTGATAATCGTACCCTCGTTGAGGAAAAGGTAGGCGCTACCGGATCGATCAGGCACCTCCGCGTCTACTCGCCGGATGGCTCCTTGTACGCAGAAAATTCCCCAGGTTCAAGTCCATTCTTGCAGATTTTTTCGACTCAGGGAGATGTATTGCTTGCCCGGGTGCAAAAACGGGGTTACGCTCCAACTCTCTTGGGTTGGTCTTCAGATGGGCGCGGGTTTTACTTCGAGCTACTGACTGGCGGCCTGGGAGAGGTTTTGGCTCCCGAACGATCAGTGTTTTTGTTGAGGCTTGATGATGCGGGAAGCAATGTTACCGGACTTAAAGTTGGAGGGGGAGCACAACTGGAATTTGCTTCCATTGCACCAGTTTCATTCTCTTTATCACCGGTCCAATTGAGTCTGGCTCCCGGCTGGTACATAGACGACGTCTCCGTCTTTGACGCGCCGCCCACCCCTACCCCAACGACGACACCCACCTCCACCCCCACCTCTACCTCTCCTCCGACGGACACCCCAACGCCGACAGAGACCCCCACCTCCACCCCAACCAGCACGCCGACTCCAACGAACACCCCTCCTCAAACTCCCACTCCCTCTCCCACCCCCTCCGACCTGATCTTCGCCGACAGCTTCGAGAGCGGGGACTTCTCCGCCTGGTCATCCTACACCGCCAGCAGCGACTTGCAGGTCACCTCTGACGCGGCCCTCTTAGGAAATTACGGTTTACGCAATACGGTGAACGCCAACGGCATGTTATATGTCCAGGACGATTCCCCCAACAGCGAAACGGAATACCATGCCCGCTTCTACCTGGACCCCAACGGCATCCAGATGAACACCGGCACCCACGCCGTTTTCCTCGCTTCGGGCGAGCCAGTCGGAGCCACCACCAATGCTGTCCAGGTCTTGTCAGGCAAAGCGAGCGGCGAAACCGGCTACAAGATTCGGGTGGCGGTCAAACAAGACAATGGCAACTGGCTCTATTCCCTCAATTACCCCATCACCGACGCACCCCATGCCATCGAAATCTACTGGCAGGCCGCCAGCGTACCTGGGGCTAACGACGGCATCATTCAATTGTGGATTGACGGCGAAGCGAAATACCTGCAAACCGCCCTGGACAACGACACCTTCCACATTGACCTGGCCCGGTTGGGCGTGGTGCGTAACCCCGATATCGAAACGGTCGGCAGCCATTGTCTGGATGCCTTTGAGTCCCGGCGGAGTACCTACATTGGCCTGATTTCTGGTTCAACGCCTTGTGCGGGAACCGGCCCAGAATTCCCTCAAATTCCGCCAGGTTCCCCGGAGAACCTGACCCCTGAAACCTCCCAACCTGACATCCCGACCCCCGGCGGCCTCCTGTTTGCCGATGGGTTCGAGAGTGGAGATTATTCCGCCTGGGATTACCATTCCCCTGACCCGGACTTGTCCGTGGCGAATACGGCGGCCATCACTGGCACGTATGGCTTATCTGTCCAGGTAGATGATAGCCGTCCGGTCTTCGTGCGGGACGATACTCCCGCTGCTGAAATACAGTACAGTGCCAGGTTCTACCTCGACCCGCACGGTCTGTGGTTGAACGGCGGCAATCATACGATCTTCCAGGGACTCATGGCCCCCAATACCAGTGTGTTCACCGTAGACCTGGGCCACCAGCCCGACACGAATGAATACCAGCTCATGCTCCAGCTCAAAGTGCAAGGCGGGGAATGGATGCTTACCCCAGGGTTTACGATTTCAGATGCGCCGCACGCAGTCGAAGTGCATTGGGGCGCGGCCAGCGCGCCGGATGCCGCCGATGGCTGGGTGCAATTATGGTTGGATGGCGGGTTGGTGTACGAACACGCGCAACTTGCCAATGCCGGGCTGCAGATAGACAGTATCCGGCTGGGCGCGGTCTATGCGCCGCTCCCTGGAGCAACCGGGGTGTACTGCCTGGATGAATTCGTTTCGGCGACAGGCGAATACATCGGCATGCTGGAATTGGTGAATGGTTGTGGAGGAGGCGGATCCGGCGCGCCAGAAGCACGTCCCGCGAACTCCCCGCGCAAATGGCCTTTGGAATAATTACACAGGCTTTGAAAGGAAATTTACCGAAAAAAGATGCGTGTGGGAGGGTACTCTCCCACACGCATCTTTTTTCGGGGCCAGGTATTGCCAGTTTGTTTGCGAAAAGTTGCACAATCAAAATCCTTTATGGTAAAATCCCGCCGTTCTCCGGGTTCTCATCTCCCACTCAGATTTGCAGTTTCCTCCCTGGAAACGATTTGCCGCTTGTGGTGTTATGTAAAACAATTCCCCGGAAAAACTTGTTTCAAGGAGTTGTTATGCTAGATAGCTGGTTGCCGGTAGGCCTGATGCTGGTCATTGGGATTGGTTTCCCAATTGCACCAATTGTGGTTGCGGCCATTTTAGGGCCAAAACGTCCCAATAAAATCAAACAAGAAACCTATGAGTGCGGGATCGAAACCGTAGGTGAAACCTGGGTGCAGTTCAAAGTGCAATACTACATCTACGCCCTGGTCTTTTTGATCTTCGACCTCGAAGCGGTGTTCCTGTTCCCCTGGGCGGTGGCCTTCGATCAACTCCCCTTGTTTGCCGTGGTAGAAGGGATTATCTTTATCATCATCCTCGTAGGGGGCCTCGTATACGCCTGGCGTCGAGGCATTCTCGAATGGAGTTAAAGTTAACGCAAAAGCTGAAGGTTTCCCCCTCAGCTTTTTGTTTGCTCGTTCCACATCCAAACCCGGCTCGGGCTTCGGATGTGGAATGTTTATTGCACAAGTATTCTTGCACAACCTTTGATAAGAGGAGTGTTACATGAGTTTTGACCCCATACAATCTTTAGCTGATTGGCTGACGAGCCTGATGACAGGTTGGGGCTGGGCGGATGGGCTGGTAAGCCTCATCGTCACCTTTTTAGGCGTGTTCTTGGTCGCCAATTTCGGGATGCTATACGTCATCTTCCTGATCTGGTTGGAACGGAAACTCGCCGCCCGCATCCAGGATCGTCTCGGCCCGAACCGCGCCGGCCCCTACGGCCTCTACCAAACCATCGCCGACATCCTCAAACTGTTTACCAAAGAAGACACCACCCCCGCCGGGGCAGACAAACTGATCTTCAACATCGCCCCCATCCTCTCCGTCCTCTCCGTGTTAATGATTTGGGCCGTGGTTCCGTTTGCACAAGAATGGTTCGGAACAGACTTGAATGTCGGGGTCCTGTATATCGTCGCCGTAGGTTCGATAGGCATCGTGGCGACCCTCATTGCAGGGTGGTCTTCCAACAATAAGTTTGCCCTGCTCGGCGCCTTCCGCACCGTAGCCCAATTGGTCTCCTACGAAGTCCCAATGGTGCTTTCCCTGTTAGTGCCCGTCCTCCTGGCGCGAAACATGGGGCTAAACACCATTGTCGAGGCACAGAGCAACTGGTACTCCCTTTTCTTTTGGATGGCCCCCATCGCCGCCCTGATCTTTTTCATCAGTTCCATCGCAGAAGTCGGACGTACCCCCTTTGACCTGCTCGAAGCAGAATCGGAAATCGTCGCCGGGTTCCACATCGAATACTCTGGCGCAAAATTTGCCATGATCTTTGCGGCAGAATTTTTGCACGCCTTCACCATCTCCGTGCTGACCATCACTCTCTTCTTCGGCGGCTGGCAGGGCTGGGGCGATAAAAGCCCCATCGTCGCGTGGATCTGGTTCATGCTCAAATCCATGACCGCCTACTTCGCCGTCGTCTGGATTCGCACCACCCTACCCCGTATCCGCATTGACCACATGCTCAGTTACAACTGGAAATTCCTGACCCCGGTGTCCCTGGCTGTTCTGATCGTGACCGCCTTGTTAGACAAAATCGTCGTCGAAAGTGTCGATCTCGCCACGACCGGGGGACAACTCACCCGGACGTTGACCTTGTTCATCGCGAACCTGATCATTGCCTGGGCCACGGTCGCCATCCTGCGCCGCAATTGGAGCCAACGCCCCGCGCGGGTTCCTGTTGGCAAACCCCGTCCGGTTGCCCGTCCCCCCAAGCCGGAAACCTCCACCACCGCTTGATTGGAGAGGTGCTATGACCCCTATACAAGTTCTATTTCTTCTCACTTCCGCCGCCCTGCTTGGGCTGGGTTATCTGGTTGTCACCACCCATAATCTGGTGCGGTCAGCCTTATATTTGATCGGGACGCTGTTTACCGTCGCCATTGTTTTTGTCTTGCTGGAAGCGAGTTTTCTCGCTGTCGTTCAAGTGGTTGTCTACATCGGGGCCATTGCCATTCTGTTCATCTTCGCCGTTATGTTGACACGCAAAGTGATGCAGGATACCGGTTCCCAATCCAATCCAAACTGGCCCTGGGCGGCGTTCGTTTCCGTGCTGTTGTTCGGCGGACTGACCTACATCCTGGTTTCATGGCCTGGCTCCTCCGTAACAGCCCCTGCCTTAAACGCCCAAACGGACATGGTTCAGGAACTCGGCAAGGCGCTGGTCAATCCATCCGCCTATATCCTGCCTTTTGAAGTGGCTTCCATTCTCTTACTCGCGGCTCTGATTGGGGCTGTGGTAGTCGCATGGGATCGAGACTAATACAGGAGTAAACATGATTCCCTTATCCTGGTATCTCATTGTTGCGGCGGGCTTGTTCTCTTTGGGCATGTATGGGGTCTTGTCCCGAAAGAACATGGTCGCTATTTTGATGAGCGTGGAGTTGATGCTCAACGCGATAAACATCAACCTGATCGCCTTCTGGCGGTATCTGAACCCGGAACAGGTCACCGGACAGGCGTTTGCCATTATGGTCTTCGCCGTGTCTGCGGCGGAAGTCGCAGTCGGTCTGGCCCTGGTCATTTCGCTGTATCGCCGTCGCAAGACCGTGATCGCAGAAAATGTTGATCTGATGAAGTGGTAGGAGTGATTATGGCGACAGAGACTGTAAATTTGTTGATTTGGCTTCTGCCTCTTCCCCCCCTGCTTTCGTTTTTCATAATCGTTCTGTTTACGAACCGCAATCGGGCATTGAGCCACACGATTGGTGTGGGCGCGGCCATCTTAAGCTGGCTGGGCGCAATGATCGTGTTTTTCAACGCGGCGTTCGGCGAAGGTGGGTTTCACCACTTAGGCGAACATCCACTGGGCGGTGCTCCTCTGGCCTGGTTACCTCTCGGTGAGACCACGTTAAATATCGGTGTGCGAATAGACCCCCTGAGCGCGGCAATCTTATTCTTCGTGGCTTGGACGATCTTCATGATCTTCCTTTATAGTGTCGGTTATCACAACTTCGGCCAACCGGAAGGCGATCACGATAAAAAAGGTTTGCCCCCGCACGGCGCGACCGTCACCGATGCCCACGGTCACAAACACACCGTCCTCTCGGTGGAACCCAACTACTCCCGCTTTTTCGCGTTTCTCAGCCTGTTTGCCTTCGGGATGTACGTGCTTGTCGTTTCCGATAACCTGCTGACCTTGTTTGTCGGTTGGGAAATCATGGGCTTGTGCTCCTATCTGCTCATCGGGTTCTGGTTTGCGAAACCCTCCGCACGGGCGGCGGCAATCAAAGCGTTCTTGACCACCCGCATCGGCGATGTGTTCATGCTGTTGGGGTTGGTGTATCTGTATGATGCCGCCGGAAGCCTGAGCTACAGTGTTATTTTTAGCCCCGAAGTGCTGGGGCAACTAGCACATAATGACCAGTTAGCTTTAGTGGGTGGTATCAGTGCCGCGAGCCTGATCGGGATTTTGCTCTTCATCGGGACAGTGGGTAAATCCGCCCAATTCCCGCTCCATGTCTGGCTCCCCGATGCGATGGAAGGCCCCACCCCCGTTTCGGCCATGATTCATGCGGCCACGATGGTGTCCGCGGGCGTGTACATGGTCATCCGCATCTTCCCGATTTTGTCGGCGGGTTCGGAACACGGCCTGACTCCGGCAATGTCAACACTGGCCGCCGTTGGCGCGTTTACCGCCCTGTTTGCGGCCACGATTGCGGTGGCGCAAAATGACATCAAACGGGTGCTGGCCTATTCGACCATTTCCCAACTCGGCTTTATGATCGCCGCACTGGGCATCGGGGCGTATGTGGCGGCGACCTTCCACTTGATTACACACGCGTTCTTCAAAGCCCTGCTCTTCCTCGGTTCCGGCTCGGTCATTCATGGGATGGAACACGGCGTCCTGCACACGGGCGATCACCATGTAGACCCGCAAGATATGATGAACATGGGTGGCCTGCGAAAGAAAATGCCCATCACCTACTGGACGTTCCTGATCGGTGGGATGGCGCTTTCCGGGTTCCCGTTTGTCACGGCCGGGTTCTGGTCGAAAGATGAGATTTTTGCGGATGCGTTTGCTCATGGACATTACACGGTCCTGATCATGCTGTCCCTGGCGGCATTTATGACGGCGTTTTACACCATGCGCCAGATTGTGCTCACCTTCCACGGCGAACCCCGCACGAAAGAGGCCGAACATGCCCACGAAACCCCCTGGACGATGACCGTCCCCCTGATGATCTTGTCGGTGTTTGCCGTGGCGTTTGGCTGGCTCGGTATTCCGAATGATTTCTTGGGGATGAACCTGGGCGAAATCAACTGGATTCATGGGGTAGCCTACACACTTCTTCCTTCCGAGATTGAGCCTGAAGGAATTACCTTTAGTTTTATTCCTCTCATCATTTCATTAGGGGTCGCCCTGGGCGGGTTGGCCTTCGGCTGGTGGGTTTACCGGGACTTCAAAGCCGGACAAACGGACCCGGCAAAAAAGAGACTTGGCGGCTTGCACACCGTTCTGCAAAACAAATACTACTTCGACGAGACGTACAACGCCTCGTTCGTCCGGCTGGCCCAGGCGATTTCTGCCTTCGCAGGATGGTTTGACCGCAATGTGATCGACAACATTCTGCACACCCTCGCGCGGGTCGCCTTCTTCCTCGGCGGCATCTTCCGCGACCGGTTTGAACTCCCCGTCGTCAGTGCCGGGGCCGACCGAATCGCCGATGTGTTCCAATGGTTTGGGCACACGTTCCGCACCATCCAATCCGGGCGCGTACAGCAATACATGATTATGGTGCTGGTCAACGTCATTGCGTTTGGTGTCCTGTTCTATTATCTGGTTGATATTGCGGCTGAAAGTGAAAAAAGCGTTTACGAGCAGCTTAAAGACGCCGGAATCATCGTGATTGGCGACGGTCAGGATGTGCAACAGCTTCATAATCACCTGCACAGTGGGCTGCTCAAAGCCATGACCGAAGCCTATGAAAAGGGCGCGACCATTTACGGGCAGGGGCAGGGGGCGGCTTTGCTGGCGGCATGGATGCATACTGGCCGGACAGGATTGCAACCGGGGTTGGGCTGGCTGGCAAATTCCATCGTTGTGCCATATTACACCCCCGAACAGCAGCCGCAGGTCAAAACCTGGCTGCATGATGTCCTGCCCAATGCCTACGCGCTTGGATTGGGCAAAGGGGCGGCGCTGGCACTTTCACCTGATGGGGAGGTCGAAATCTGGGGTAATCAGAACATCACGATTCTGCTGGGGCAGCCGTCCGAGTAGCGGAAACCATTCACTTCAGCTATCCTATAAATATGCCTACTCCCTTTGATTTTGTGCCTTATCGCGTTGTCTCGCTTGTTCCCAGCATGACCGAGAGTTTATTTGACCTGGGAATCGGTGAACGCCTGGTCGCAGTCACGGATTACTGTACCCGTCCGGCGGAAAAAGTTGCTCCTTTACCTAAAGTGGGCGGCACAAAGAATCCCAACCTCGAAAAAATTATCGACCTGCGTCCCGATTTAGTGATAATGAACCGCGAAGAAAACCGCCGCGAAGATCAAAAAGCGCTGGAAAGCGCAGGTGTTAAAACCTGGGTCACGCACCCGCGAACGGTTTTTGATGCCCTCAATTTGCTGTGGGACATCATGGATATTTTTGAAGCGCCGCAGTTTTCGGGGCGGGTGCGAGAAATCGAACGGGCGTATGATTACACCGAAGGCGCAATGCGGGCGCAGCGGCTGGTATCGGTTTTTGTTCCCATCTGGAAAGACCCCTGGATGACCATGAACAAAGACACCTATATTCATGACCTGCTGAGTGTGTGCGGCGGGCAAAATATTTTTGCCGAACGGGAACGTTTGTTCCCGCTAAAGGCAGATTTAGGGCAGGCCGAACCGGAAGAACCGCCTCAGGATAAAGATACGCGCTACCCCCGTATCACGCTGGAAGAAGTGGTTGAAAAACAGCCGGAAGTCGTGCTGCTGCCAGATGAACCGTATCTTTTCACCGAAGCACATGCCAAAATTTTTTACGCACTGGATATTCCGGCGGCTAAACGTGGGCATATTTATACAGTGGATGGCAGCCTGTTAAGCTGGCACGGCACACGAGTCGCCTATGCCCTGCAAGAACTTCCCCCTATTTTTGATAAAGTCAGACGCGAAATTGATGAGAACCAGTTATAAAGCCATTTTTGACCATCTGGCGCTGCCCTGCTG
>JABWBV010000778.1 GCA_013359445.1 Anaerolineales bacterium
CGCCAAAAATGGTTGTTGATGGCGTCTCGGATGTGGCGGGCTTTTTCGCCCAGGGAGCGGCGTTCGTCGGGGTGGCCGCACGTTTGGGCCACTTCGGCCATGTCGAGCAGGGCTTTCCAGTAAATGACGTTGGTGTAGAGGATTTTGCCCTGGCGGGCGATGGAATCGGCCCAGTCGGTAAACGCGCCCTGATGGAGCAGGCCATCGGTTTCTTTGACATGGGTTTCCAGCCAGGCGAGGGCATTTTTTAGGGAGGGCCAATATTGGTGGACGAAGGCATAGTCCCCGGAGCGGCGTGCGTAGTTCAAAACGGCAATGATGAGGAGGGAGTTGCCGTCAAGGGAAATGGTGTTGTGGGCGGTGATGTACCGGGGGAAAATTGGGCGATCAATGGGTTGTTCGCGTTTGAAGACGGAGTAAAGGTAGCGTTCGAGAAAGTGGGTACTGTGAATTTTGACAGGGAATTGTCCCGCTTCGCTTTGGGTAAGGAGAAAGACTTCTAGCGCCTCTTTGGTGGCCTGCATTTGATCGAGTTCGATCAGCCCAAAACTGGCAAAACCAGTATCCCGCGCCCAGGGTTCGCGAAAATGCCGCACGCCCGCACAAAGAATGAGGCGTTCAGTGCCATCTAAAAGACTCCGCCGCTCTAGCCCTTCTTGCAGGTTTTGCACGGCAATCTGGTAGGCCCGTTCTTCGATATTGCGATATTCGTTATCCGGGGCAGGAACAATACGGGCGGCCAGTTGGGGTTGGGTAAAAAACCGCCGGAAGTATAAAACGAATCGTGGCAAGATTAGCCCTGCCACGATGGTCATTACCCAGGTTACCAAAGGGATTTTGGTCATACAAACTTCTGCAAATGGCTCTGCCAACCTTCTTTGACGCGGGGTTCTGGCTCGGTTCCATCGAGAAGCAGGCCAAAGACCCGGCTTAAGGTACGCAGGGTGTGTTGAGCCGCGGCAACATCATATTGGTTTTGAGCGTGTAATAGGATTTGCACGGCCAGATCGTCCAAGACGCCAATGGCAGAGGGGCTGTCCAGGTTATCGTCCATGGCCGCGCAGAAGGCGGTTTCCCAGGGGGTGGGGTCGAGGGGTTCGGGGCCGGTACAACGACACGTGACGGCGTCGCGCAGGCGGCGCGCCACCCGCCCGGCCCAGTTTAAGAGGCCCGCGTTGAAACTCCATTCCACTTGAAAATGATGGGTCGCCAGATACAGCCGGAGGGCGTCGGAGGAATGGGTTTTGAGCAATTCGCGCGCCCAGACAAGGTTACCGAGCGATTTGCTCATTTTTTCGCCATCGTGGCGCACCATCGCGGCGTGCATCCAAAAGTGGACGAAGGGTTTGCCGGTGAGGGGTTCAATTTGGGCGATTTCGCATGTGTGGTGAGGAAAAAGCAGGTCACCGCCCCCACTGTGAATATCAATTGTGTCTGTCCCCAGGAATTTGGTGGACATACACGAACATTCGATGTGCCATCCCGGACGCCCGGCCCCCCACGGACTCTCCCATGCGGGTTCGCCGGGGATGTGTGCCTGCCAGAGGACAAAGTCCAGCGGATCGCGCTTGTTGGGGTCATCGGGGTTGTTGCCGCGTTCGTTGGCGGTTTTGAGCATGGTGGGTTTATCCATGCGGGCCAGCGCGCCAAACTGGGGGTAGTCGTCCACGTGGTAGTAGACATTGCCGTTTTTTTCGTAGGCCACCCCGTGATCAATCAACGCTTGCACGGTGGCGATGATTTCGGGGATCACTTCGGTGGCGCGGGGGTAGTGATCCGGCGGGCGCACGTTGAGGTTGATCATGTCTTCGATAAAATGGCGGGTCCAGCGGTTGCCCACGTCCAGCCAATCCCCGCCTTCTTTTTTCGCCCGGCGAAGAATATCGTCATCGATGTCGGTTACGTTTTGCACATATCGCACGATAAACCCGCGATATTCCAGATAACGGAGTAAAACGTCGGCGGTGGTGTAGGTAAACGCATGGCCGAGGTGCGTGGTATCGTAAGGGGTAATGCCACATACGTACATTGTGATCAGGTCGCCAGGGGCGGCGTTTGGGCGGAATGACTCAAGCGATTGGGTCAAGGGGTTGTAGAGTTGCATGAAAACCTCGTGGTAGGGTAATGGTAGAGAGATTAGTCACCTTAATTGTACCTGTTTTAAGGATTGGACTTTTGACAAAGTTTGCCAAAAAGATGGAACTGCATAAAATTGGGAGTTGTGACAAACCAATTTCAGCAGTTCCGCGAAGCAGTTTACCAGA
>JABWBV010000779.1 GCA_013359445.1 Anaerolineales bacterium
ACGCCCCAACGAACGCAACATCAACCTCACCGCCGGGCTAATCGAAAAAACCCTCTCCGAATTTGGCATCCCCGTCACCGTCACCAGTTTTCAAGTCGGCCCGACGATTACCCAATTTGCCGTCGAACCCGGCTTTGTCGAACGCCCCGGCCCGGACGGAAAACCCATGCACCAAAAAGTGCGCGTCTCCCAAATCACCTCCCTGGCCCGCGACCTCGCCCTGGCCCTCTCCGCCGACCGCATCCGCATCGAAGCCCCTGTCCCCGGACGTTCGTACCTGGGCATCGAAGTCCCCAACGCCGCCGCTAGCACCGTCCGCCTGCGCCCGATCATCGAGTCCGAGGCCTTTTACAAAGTCACCTCCCCCCTTGCCATGGGCATGGGCCTGGATGTCTCGGGCAAACCCGTCATTGCCGACCTTGCCAAAATGCCCCACCTCCTCATCGCAGGAACCACTGGTTCGGGCAAGTCGGTCTGCATCTCTGCCCTCACCACCTGTTTGGTCATGAACAACACCCCACAGGATTTACGGCTGGTGATGATTGACCCCAAAAAGGTGGAGTTGGTTCGGTTCAACGGGTTGCCGCACTTGATGGGGCAGGTGGAAACGAATCTGGAACGCATTTTGGGCGTGTTGCGCTGGGTGGTCATGGAAATGGATCGCCGGTACAAACTTCTGGAAAAACACCGCGCCCGCAACCTGGAAGGGTTCAACAAAAAGATGGGGAAACGCAAAGACGCCCCCGAACAACCCATGCCCCACATCGTCGTGCTAATTGACGAACTCGCCGACTTGATGCTCTCCGCAGGCGAACAAACCGAACCCGCCCTTGTGCGGTTAGCCCAACTCGCGCGGGCAACGGGCATCCATCTCATCGTCGCGACCCAACGCCCCAGCACCGACGTGGTCACCGGACTGATCAAAGCCAACTTCCCCGCGCGGTTGGCGTTTGCCGTGGCCTCTTCCATCGATTCGCGGGTGATTTTGGACAATGTGGGGGCGGAGACGCTTTTGGGGAATGGCGATATGCTGTTTCTGCCGCCCGACGCGCCCGCCCCGCTCCGCGCGCAGGGGGCCTTTATCAGCGATGCCGAACTCGAAAAGGTGGTGCAATACTGGCATTCGCAATATCCGCAAGGCGTGGCCCCTGCCCCGTGGGATGATATGCTCAAACAAGAAGCCATGCTGGCCGACCGCGATGACCTGATCGAGCGGGCGATTGAAATCGTGCAGAAAACCCAACGGGCGAGCGCGTCCCATCTCCAGCGTCAGTTGCGGATCGGCTATCCCCGCGCGGCGCGGCTGGTGGACGAGTTGGAAGGCCTGGGCATCATCGGCCCCGCGACGGGGACGCGGGAGCGGGAGGTGTTGGTGGATCGGGATGAAGAGGATGAAAATGGGGAATAGCGAATGCTAAATTGTTGATTGTTGAGTTGGAATGGGTGTGTTCCGGTTGTGTTGAACTATCCGAAGCCTCTAACTTAAATGAAATGCATCCATTTCAAATTTGCGGGTGTGAAGATTTCTTTGCTTGCTGATTCGGGGGCTTTGGGATAGGATACGCCTAACTTTATTGCTGAGGTGCTTTTGTGGAACAATCCATTAAGAAAAAAGAAAGATTAACGCTCACCGATTTTGCCCGGGTTCGCTTGAAAGGGACTTTGGATGCCATCGGCGGGTTTTTGAATCGTTTGGGGGTTTTGCCCATTCAAATGACGTATTTAGGCTTGCTTGGTCATGCGCTGGGGGCGTTTTTCCTTTGGCAGGGGGACATGACGACTGGGGGTTTGGTGATTTTGGTGCTGGCCCCGGTGGATGCGTTGGATGGGACGATGGCGCGTTTGCGCGGGGAGTCTAGCCAGTGGGGCGCATTTGTGGACTCGACAGTGGATCGATATTCGGAATTGTTCGTGTTTGGTTCCTTGATCTTTTACTTCGCCTCAACGGGGAATGTGTGGGGGGCGTTGTTTGCTTTTTTGGCGGCGTCCGGTTCGGTGTTGGTTTCGTATGTGCGGGCGCGGGCGCAGTCGTTGGGGTTTGATATAAAGATTGGGCTTTTGAGCCGTTTGGAGCGGTATCTGATCTTGATCCCCTCGTTGGTGTTCAATGTGCCGATGTATGGGATGGCGATCATTGCCGTGGGCGCACATATTACGGCCCTTCATCGGATTTTTGCGATGCGCCGGGAAGTTCATCGCAAACAGGAGTAGCCCATGGGTTTTCAGGTTGGCCCCCTTTTTGTTCATTTATATGGCAT
>JABWBV010000159.1 GCA_013359445.1 Anaerolineales bacterium
TGGAACAGATGAATCTTTTTGGAAGATTTGGTGGGATTATCAAGCAGAAGTTTGGATTGTTTGGGATAAAGCAGGCAATGAGTATCGCTTTGGGGAGGGCGAGGATGCGACAGGTCGAGCCGAGTACCCAACAGATCGTTCTAATCCTGACAATCCATGCCATCATCACACTTGGCGTTGGCCAATTACTTCCATGAAGAATATCTATAATCAGGTAATCAGCTATACCTATTGGAAAGACACAAGAAGTGTGAGTTTTGACTGTCAGGGGGACAGAACGGTAGACATTGCCATTTATCCGGATACGATTACATACCCCAATAACCGGTATCAAATTCAATTCTGGTGGGGAGAAAATAATAATCATGCCGAACCCAACCGAGGTGATTATGATATGACTTGGTGGTACGATGGCGCTTCGACCCAGTTTTTCCAACGGTTTGTTTTGGATGAAGTTCGCATCAACCATAACGAAGATGGCGATAGTACCTATGAACAGCTCATTCGCAAATACGTTCTGGCATATGACCATACAGTAATTTATCCCGGATGGCAGTGGAGTGCTGGAGAGGGGACGCTGGCCTTAATCGGCCTTCAGGAATATGGCCTGAATGGGAATCCTTTACCCGGATACAGTTTTACCTATGATGACGATGAAACGACGCCAGGGAACCAAGGAATGCATCTGACCGCAGCCGAGAATGGGTACGGAGGACGTGTAGAATTTGTTTTCGATCCCACCCCTTGGGCGTCTAATCAGGCTCCTGAAAGCCGCCGATTCCCGGAAAATACCAATCTGGCCACCAAGTGCAATAATAGTGGGCCTGGGTGGGATTCAGACCCAGGCAGTGATGTGACCTGCATTAATGAAGATGGGGATAATGACTATGATTTCATGAAAGTAGTGGGAACCGCATATGAGGACAATATCTTTGCCTATGATAGCGACAATAAGAATCTCTCCAACTTCCAACCCGGAGCCATGTATCGTTTTGAGGTAGGGGTAAAATCGGATTCAGGAGGCACCATTGAGCTGGGTTTCTTAGATGAAGCGACCAATACGACGTATTATGCACCCGCGTTGAATATGACCAGCGACGTGCAAACGCTCACGTCAGATGCTATTCCTTTCCCGTTAACCGCCCATCCAGATAATATTATCCTGAAGCTAAAATGTTCACAAACCTGTTACTTGAACAAGTATGCTGCCTACCGCGCGCCCATGCGCTACCGGGTGAGAGAAAAAGTGCTTTATCCGGATGCAAGTAATCCCAATATATCCTACCCCTACACTTACGAGTATGAAGGCGCGTCAACCAATACCAAAGCCTCGGAGGGTGGGAACTCCGCATATTTGGACACGGCTAATCCTTATACCGAGGCCTACGAAGAATTTCGCGGCCATTCAAAAGTCTTTGTTTCCTCTCCGGGAGGGCTGGTCACCATTTACAAATTCCATCAAGATGATATCAACAATGGGAAAACCGAATGGGTAGAAACGCGGGAATGGGATGACGATGGAACCCCATATGATGGCCCCCTCCTTATGAACGCTCACACTTATTACGAGACGGATTACGCGCCTAATGGGGTGAACCCAGCCCCTCGTGCCGAGCCCGATGGAACCGTGTATACCGACTTTGACATTACCTGGACATACACAGCAGCCGAAGAATCCTGTATTTATGAAGGCACCAGTACCTGCCTGGGACGGCATACCATCTACGAATATGACCCAGACGATCTCTATGG
The DNA here is from genome assembly GCA_013359445.1 of Anaerolineales bacterium. Taxonomy (GTDB): domain Bacteria; phylum Chloroflexota; class Anaerolineae; order Anaerolineales; family JABWBV01; genus JABWBV01. The sequence continues at coordinate 1,753 of JABWBV010000159.1, forward strand.
GAATTTGACAGGCGTGCGCGAATACACCGGGGACGGAAACGAGGCGAATTGGGAACCCTATCGCTTGACTTCTACCGGGTATGCGCCTTACGAGGATCTTGCCAGTGGCAAATACCTGGTCAGCCTGCCGGCGTATATTCTGCAATTTAGCTGTGATGAGGCCGGAACCTGTACGACGCTGCTAGGGTCAACCTGGTTTTTGTATGATGACCAAACCCTTTACAGCGATCATCCCACCACGGGTAAACTGACCGGGCAACGCACCTTAGTGTGTTTGAGTGAAAGCACGAGTGCCTGTACTGGAAGCGGCAATTGGCGTCTTTTCACCGATGTTGCCTTTGGCTATGACGCCTACGGGAACCAAACAACCGTAAAGACCTACGATCAGTATGGCTATTTCCAGCAGGGCGTTGACAATCAGTTTGGCCAAGGGAATGCCTGGGCCACTTCAACCTGTTATGGGGGAGGCGGTTCAGGCTGTACCAATGACGGCTACCATACCTATCCCTTGTCGAACACAAACCCCTTAGGGCATGTGACCTCGTTTACGTATAATTACCAGCTGGGGGTCCCTGAAACGATGGATGGTCCCAATGCCTATGACACCGTCCAGGCGCGCTATGATGAATTTGGGCGGCTGAAAAAAATCTGGTTCGAGGGAGATAGTGAAGGAAGTCCGACCCAGCAGTTCGAGTATTTAACCAATACAGAAACGCATTATTTCTATACGACGGCCACTCAAAAAATAGACGACGACAAAGAAATCAGTGTCCAAAAATATTACGATGGCTTGGGGCGGCTGATCCAGACCCACGCCCTGAACGTTGAAATCGTGGATAATGCCTGCACCCTATGTGACCTGCTCGTCTTCTACCAATATGATGAGGCCGGACGGCCTTTGAAACAATCCATCCCGATTGTGTTCACCAATGCGGAAACCCTGACGCCCCCGCCGGGGTCATTTACGGGAACTTCGACCACGTATGATCGTTTAGGGCGTCCTTTGACCGTCACCGCCCCGGATGGGACTGAGACTGCTTATGCGTACAGTATTGAAGCCTCGACTTTGCGTTCGGTCGTTTCCGTTACCAATGGGAACGGAGATACCACCACCACCAAAAGCAATATTTTGGGCCAGGTAGAAAAAGTCCAGCCTCCGGCGGGCGCGTCCCACTACAGCATCCTCTATGCCTATGACCCCCTGGGGCGGTTGATCGGGGTAGACAAAGGGGCTCTGCATACCGAAATCCGCTATGACATGGCCGGACGCAAAACCTATATGGATGACCCTGACATGGGCGTGTGGACTTACGATTACGATGCCCTGGGCAACTTAAAAACCCAAACTGATGCCAATGGGGTGGAAATCAGTTTTACCTACGACGCGCTGAATCGTTTGAAAACGAAAGCGTACGAGCTAAATGGCAATCCGAACATCATTTCGCCGGGGAATGTGGCATATTTCTATGACGAAGGCGGGGCGGGGGCCAACGAAATCGGCCAACGGACCCGCATGGTGGATGCGACCGGTTCAACCGTCTGGGATTATGATGGACGTGGCCGCGTCACCGCGGCCACGCGGAGCATGAATGAGGCTTTGGGCCTGGGGGGGCCCTACACCTTCTCTTATACCTATAACAAAGCCAACATGGTGGAAACCCTGGAATACCCGGATGGCGAAATTGTTTTCAACGATTACAGCCACAACGGAATGCCAGAAAGTCTTTGTGTATGGGACAACGTTAATGAAGCATGTTCTTCTGAGAATTATGTGCTTTCTACGGTATATGATGCATTAGGCCGGAGGACCTCGCAAACGCTGGGGAATAATCTTACAACCACTTATGATTATTATGAGTTTAGTACAGCAGCCGGAGATAATTACGATGGGCGGTTAAAATCAATCGTCGTTGGCGCAGACCTCTTAAATCTGACCTACAGCGAATATGATGCCGTGGGGAACATCAAAGAAATTGTGGATACTTCGGAAGGGGTAGGAGATCTCATTCCCTATGCCCTCACCTATAATTACGATGAACTCAACCGGCTTACCCAGGCCACGGGCGCAGGAGGAAATCTCGATGAAGGAGAAAACCCGCTGGTTCCAAATTATGATTACACCTACTCATATAATGTGCAGGGCCTCTTACAGACGAAAGAAGGGGAGACCTTAAGCTACAACGATAGCGCTCATCCTCATGCCGCCACCGCCCTTGGTGCCGATAACACATATTTCTACGACGCCAACGGCAACATGACCGACCGCACGGAAGATGGCGTGGCCTTCGACCAAACCTGGACAGCCGACAACAAGCTCTACCAGGTCAGCTGGGTGGATGAAAATGGTACGGACTACCTCACCACCTTCCTCTACGACGGCGACGGCAACCGGCTGTTGAAGATTGAAGATGTGACCCACGCCGGCGCTAACACCGAAATCACCACCCTCTACTTGGGCGGGTTGTATGAGCAGGAATTCGATACCTCCACCGAGAATCTGAGCGGGACCTGGCAAGGTGCTTACTTCCCTGGCGCGGGGATGTTTCTGGTTTCTGAACACGGGGCCACCCTGGTGAGTTTCACTCCGCCGCTCTGGAACTATGGCATGGCCCGGTTCAACCAGGCGTTGCAGGAATTCGCCAAAATGCTCCGCAGTTGGGGGCAGCAGGTCCAGGCGCAGTGGCGTGCGTTTTGGGAACAGGCTTTCGATTCGGCAGATCAGCAACATACAAATCTACAGGAAGATATAGAATTCGGAACCCTTCGACCAGACTCAGGGCAGGTACGCAATACGCCCTGGGAAGCGGCGGCCTATGCCAGTATTGCCGCGCAGGAATATGAAGTGACTAACACCGGGAACGCCTACCAGGCACCCAACCGCGCCCACGACGTCCGCACGCGCTTTGAAAAAGACGGCTCCGTTTCCTGGACGGATCGGACAGATGAAGGGTTGGACCAAACCTGGGAACTCTCCTGGACCCTTACTGGGGTTGGGCATGAAAGTAAGGTCCGAATGGTGGGGGAACCGGTTCAGACCCAGATGGAAGGTAACCGGTTTGCGTACCAGTATGCTGTATCCAGTGACGAGTATGCCATCACAGAATGGTACGTCAATAATGAAAATGGTGTGGAGCAGGGTTTCACACTGGCGACACGCCCGGCAGGCGACGGGTTGCTGATCATTGGAGGGGCGACGAATTTGCAAGTGGTGGGGGAAGATGAAGCGGTTCTGGTCGCCGATGATGCTGTGGTCTTGACCTACACCGGGCTTAAAGCCTGGGACTCGGCCGGGAAAGAACTGGACGCCCGGCTGGAGGGCACGGCGGAAGGCCTGCGGATTCTGGTCGCCGATGCGAATGCCGTTTATCCTATTACCGTTGACCCCCTGGTGCAGTCCCCCTCCTGGACCGTGAATGGGGTTCAAGCCTTCGCCCAATTGGGCTATTCCGTCAGCACGGCGGGGGATGTGAACGGCGATGGCTATTCCGACGTGATCATTGGCGCACCGTTTTACGACGGCGGGCTGACGGACGAAGGCGCGGCCTTTGTCCACTACGGCGGGCCGAACGGCCTGAATGCTACGCCGAACTGGACGAGGGAAGGGGAGCAGGCGTATGCCTATTTTGGCCGATCCGTCGCAACCGCTGGAGATGTCAATGGGGACATGGTTTCTGACGTCCTCATCGGCGCGGATGGGTTTGATGGGGCAGGAGGCCTTGGCGTCCCTGATTTGGGGCGGGTTTTTGTCTTTTATGGGGCTGGCCCAGGTTCCGGGTTCGCCGGGTTGGGCAATACCCCAGCCTGGACGATAGATGGCACCCAAAGCGGGGCGGCCTTTGGCTATACCGTCAGTACGCTGGGTGATGCAAACGGCGATGACTGTTCCGACGTAGCAGTGGGGGCGTACCTATATGATAAATCGGCGGCAGCCAATGACACCGAGACCGGGCGGGTTGTGGCCTACTACAGCCAATGTAACACGGGCGGTGGACTCAGCCCCACCGCGAGCTGGACAGCCGAGGGCGAGCAGGGAGGGGCCTGGTTTGGTTATGCGCTCGCGCCAGCCGGGGATGTGAACGGGGACGGGGAGGCCGACCTGCTCGTGGGCGCGCCGCGCTTCGGCCAGGACAATGAGTTCACGGGTGGGGAAGGCTGGGAAAGTGAAAACGACCTGGGACGTGTGTATCTCTTCCACGGCAGTGGGAGCGGCCTGAGTGCCACGGCCAACTGGACACAAACGGGGGATCAGGCGAATGCCCAGTTCGGCTTTGCGGTCGGTGCGGCCGGCGACGTGAACGGCGATGGTTTTGCGGACGTAGTCGTCGGTGCGCCTCTGTACAACGTTACTCAAACGCTAGGTGAGTCGGATGAAGGCAAGGTGATTCTCTATTTGGGGGGAACCACCAGTGTTTACTCCTCTAAACTCTTCGAAGGCGAGCAGGTGGGGGCGCAGTTTGGCTATGCCGTCAATACCGGGGGCGATGTCAACGGCGATGGGTATGCCGACATCCTGGTCGGTGCGCCATATTACAATGACATGTACACGGACGAAGGGAAAGCGTTTCTGTACTATGGAAAATCTGCCTCGGATAGTCCCCTGGCAGCGGACTGGACCGCTGGGGGCGGCCAGAACGTCGCCCAATTCGGCCGCACCGTGGCTCCGGCGGGGGATGTCAATGGCGATGGGTTTGCAGATATTGTGTTGGGCATGTCGTTATACGACTATATCAGCCAGACCGATGCCGGGCGTACGGTCGTTTACTTTGGCGGTGCGGACAATCTCAGCGCCACACCCGGCTGGACCACGGAAAGCGATCAAGGGGCCGCACAGGCAGGCTTTGCCGTTAGCACGGCGGGGGACCTGAACGGCGATGGCTTTGCGGACCTGGCCATTGGCATCCCTTATTTTGATGGTGGAAATACAAACGAAGGCCGCGTGGTTGTCTATAAAGGGTCTGCCTCGGGCTGGGGCAGCACGCCGGCGTGGACGCTGGAAATAGACCGGAACAACGCCCATTTTGGATACACGGTGAGCTCGGCGGGCGACATAGACGGCAACGGGTACGACGATCTGGTGATAGGCGCGCCGAACTATAGTACCGGGAAAGGACGCTTCTACGTGTACTATTGGGATGCGGAGGGGGTAGCGAGTTCCGTCTGGCTCGAGGGCAGCCAGGCCGGTGCTCGTTTTGGTCAGGCGGTGAGCACCGCAGGCGATGTGAACGGCGATGGGTTTGGCGACCTCCTGGTGGGGGCACCGTTTTATGACGGTAGCTTCTCCGACGGCGGGAAGGTCTTTCTCTATCTGGGCAGTGAGAATGGATTGATTCCAACCCCCTTCTGGACGGCCCAAGGGCAAGTCCCTGGCGGGATGTTTGGCGATGCGGTGGGTACGGCTGGTGACGTCCGCGCCGACGGTTTCAGCGACCTGATCATCGGGGCCTGGAAGGGTGAAAATCCCGGGAACGCCGAAGCCACTTCGACGGACGACAATGGGGTCGCGTATGTGTATTACGGTTCGGCCTCCGGTCCGGGGGCCACGTATGCTTGGTTAGCCGAAGGGGAAGATTTCTTCGATTACTTTGGCAAAGCCGTCGGGACGGCGGGCGATGTCAACGGGGATGGGTTTGCGGATGTCGTGGTCGGGGCGCCAAACGCCGAAAATGGTGAAAACAATGAAGGGATCGCCTATGTCTACTATGGCTCGGCGGCCGGGTTAAGCCCCACGCCCAACTGGACGACAGAAAGCGGCCAGGCCGAGGCGCAATTCGGGACGGCGGTCAGAACGGCGGGCGACCTGAATGGCGACGGCTACGCCGACCTGGTCGTGGGCGCGCCCTTATATAATGGGACCCAAACCGATGAAGGGGCCGTGTTTGTCTACGATGGCTCCGCGCAGGGGCTGGGGACCGTGCCTGCCTGGACTATCACTTCTGGTCAGGCGAATGCCAAAATGGGGTATACTGCCGGCACCGTGGGGGATGGCAACGGGGATGGCTATGCTGACCTGGTCGCCGGAGCCCCTCTCTATGAGTCCACAACCAATACTACGGACGAAGGCCGGGCTTTTGTTTATTATGGCAATGGGCATCCAGGCCTCAGCCTGAACCCGCGCCAGACGCAGTTTGATGCGAACAACACGCCTCTCGCCTCGTTGGGTTTGCTTGCATTTGACACCGCGACCCAATTCCGGCTGTCGGTGCAGGGCCTGACGCCCTTTGGTTGCGGGCGCGTCCGCCTGGAATGGGAAGTGAAACCCCAAGGCACTTTGTTTAACGGCACGAATCTCCAATTCGGGGATTGGCTCGATACCTGTATACCAGCTAACAACACATTGAGTGAAATTGCCAACGGGATGAGCGAATACGTCACCCAACACTGGCGCGCCCGTGTCGCCTATTATCCGGCTGACTTTCCCTTCCAGCAGCACAGTCGGTGGGTGACCAACCCCTGGCAGGGCTGGCAGGAGGCCGATTTCCGCACGAACGAAAAGACTGCGCCGACGTCGGCCCACAGTCTCTCCGGCACGTTGGGCCAGAATGGTTGGTATGTGACCCCGGTGGAGATCACCCTGACCGCCACCGACCTCATGCCCGGCAGTGGGGTGGATGATATCGAGTACATGTTTGCGGCCTGTAGCGAACAGGGGTCCTGGCAGACGTATAAGGAGCCCTTCACGTATGCCGAGGAAGGCACACACGCGTTTTGTTACCGGGCCCATGACAAAGCCGGCAACGTGGAACAACAACCCACTCTCAATGTCGTGGTCAAAATCGACACCCTGCCCCCCGTCACGACGGCCAATGTGGTCGGGTTGGACGCGAATGGTTGGTCCCGCTTCAACCCGACCACCATCGAGCTGTCTGCCGCGGACAACATTGGTGGCTCCAACATCGCGCTCATCCAGTATCGCGTCGACGTCGACGATCCAGAAGAGCCCTGGCTCCCCTACAATGGGCCCTTCCCGGTCTCTGGCGAAGGCCACCACTTCATCGAATACCAGGCGCAGGACAACGCCGGCAACTGGGAAATGCCTCAGACGACCTCCTTCGACCTTGACGCCACCGCTCCGCTCGTGCTGGAACGCACCCCCGCCCCCATGGTCTGGGTCAATGACCATACCCCGGCTATTTCCGTCCAACTGGACAACTCCGGCTCGGCCTTGCCCCTCGACGTGGCGATGTATCTGGATGGGAAAGTCGTCGAGGTCGTTTCGAGCGGTTCAGGCTTTGGCGAGCCGCCCACTTTCTCTATTGACCCCGCAGACGTGGGCACGCTGGCCGAAGGCATGCACACCGTCTACATGCGTGCCTTCGATGTGGCCGGCAACTACACCCAGACGGTCTGGCAGTTTACGGTCGATTCGCACACCTGGGTAGACGTCCTCGCGCCGCCTGACGGCAGTGTCTCGAACCGAAGTGTGGTTTCCCTCACCTTGCAGACTGAGCCCGGCAAGCCCATGACGGTAACGCTCACGGACGGCAGCTTCAGCCTGCCGCAAACCTATACGACGACCAACGGCGTGCTCCGCTTCCCCTGGTTGTTACACGCCAATCCGAATACCATCGGCATCACCGTCGAGGACCCGGCCGGAAACACGGCTGAAACCACCCTGAACCTGACCTACACGCCCGGCGTGCATACCGCGTGGGTCGCGGCTGCCACGGAGGTCTTCGGCCCTCTCCCCTTGAAAAATCTGGCCGCTGCGACGCAGCCGCGCCGGTTCGCTTTGGAGGCCTTTGCCTCGCCCAGCGGTCCGGGCTGGAAAATCACGGACTGGAAAATTGAGATTTATGCCAATATCGGCCCCACGCAGTTAGTCCGGACGCTCACCGCGGCAGACGTCCAATTCATGCCGCCCGCAACCCTGGACGGGACAACCTGGACGGTCTATTGGGATGGGCGGAATGAACAGGGCGCGTGGGTCAGCCAGGGCAACCACACCTACCAGCTGGTCGTGGAATTCACTCCCGCTCAGGGTCCCGCGGAGACGATTACTTCCGCGTTAGGTACGGTGTTTGTGGACCGGGAAGCGCCAGGCGTCCCGACCTTGATGAGTACAGACCATAACGTGGCGGGGGGCACGGTTTGGTTCAGCCAGGCCACGGCCGTTTGGGGGACGGCCTCCGCCGAAGCCCGTTCGGTGGTGGTTTATTACACGGACGCCTATGGCACCACCCCGGCCTACGTCGTGGCCGAAGTCTCCCCGCAAGCCCCCTACAACTGGATTGCCCATCTGCCGCTCTCCGAAGGGCAAGTGGTCGCCGTCAGAGTGACCGCGATTGACGCGGCCGGGAACGAAAGTTCGGCGGCCGGGCCGTTGAATGTTGGCTTGAGTGCCAATACTATCTTTGAAGACCCCTATACCGAAGTGGACCCCATGGCGATTGGGCTGGATACAGACGTCGTCCTGACGGCTACCACGCGCACCAGTGGCGCAGACATCGCCTGGGTGCGCGCCGTCTTGCCGGTGGTAGGTCCCAACGAAGCGCCCATCATTGAACTTAGCGCCGGAGAGGCGAACGGCGAAACGCAGCCCTGGACCGGGGCCTGGCATACGCCCGCGACCGGGAATTTCCAGGGGACCGCCATCATGCTCTTCCAGGCCCTGGACACTGCCGCCCCGCCTGTCTACGAAGAGGCCCTGGCCGCGCCCTATCTCGACCTGATCCCGCCCTGGATCGCCATCCACCAGCCCACAGACGGCTATATCCAGGCCGCCGCCACGCTGACCGTGACGGGGGCCGCCGAACCCTACAGCGTCATCCAGGTTGAGGCGGTCCCGTTTGAAGGCCAGCCCACCCCAGGCGGGGAAACCCCCGCCCCCGTCTTAAGCGCGACCACGACCAGCGACGAGACCGGCTACTGGCAAGCCACGCTCCAGATTTACAGCGGTGGGCACTTCACGCTCACCGCCCAGGCCACCGACCGCGCCGGGAATTTGGGGATGCTGGTGGCAGCGGAGATCATCGTGGACCCCTCCGGGCCGACCATTGTCGCCACCGGGGCGACCCCGGCTTATCTCAACCCTGGCCCGACTTCGGCAGTGCAACTCTTCGCGCAGATTGAAGACCTCACAGGCGTCTATGGCGCGTCCGGCGTGTTGTATGATGTGCCGCAGGATGGCAACATCTCTCCCGCCGAGGCTTACACCCGCGATGCAGAAGACCCAACCTTATACACGTTGATGGTGGACGTGCCGCAAGCGACCAGCGAGGGGAAAAAAGAAGTCCAAATTACCGCGACCGACTGGCTGGGTAATTCCACCATCTTCACGGCCACGGCCTTTATCGTGGATAAAACCGATCCCCGCGCGCTCAACCTGACTCTAGACACGGCCCCTAACACCAACCTGTATGTACCCAACAACCAAACGGTCTGGCATGGCCCCCAATCCGGCGGGAATGTGCTGTATGTGACCCTTACGGTCAACGACGAAAACCCGCCGCTCGATTGGACGGCCGTCGCTGGGGTGGATTTCGTCACTTTCCCGAATGTGTTTGCTACCGGCGATGGGGCCGTGGTCCCTGCCAACGGAGCCGTGTTCAATACCCTGATGACCTTCCCCTACACGACCACAGGCACCCTTGATCCAGGGGGCGATCCAGTGTTGACAGCCACCGACCGCGCCGGAAACGTCTCCCCGCGCGGCACCGACCCGCAAGCCTGGTTTACGGTCTTCTGGGATGAGGTGCTGCCGATCTTGAACGCCTTATCCTGGAATCTCACTAATGCCCTGCATGTGTATAAAGTCCCCAACCTGGATACCCTTTACTATGGCCCCACTGCCTCGGGGAGATTCCGCCTCCAACTTACCACCACCGAAACCGGTTCGGGGATGCGGCACGTTGTCTTCCCCGACCTCTTTGGCGCGAGCGAGTTGGCTGTGGAAAGCGAAACGAATACTTTTGGGCGCGACTATCGAAATATTGAAAATAATCTCACCACTCACGGCACATTCCCCATCTCCGGGTATGACAATGTGGGGAACATGAAGACGAAATCCATCTCGATCTTCCAGGACTTTGTGGGTCCCACGATCACGCTGGATGTGGAACAGGCTGGATACACGTTTAACGTCGCCTGGGACATCGTCGATCCTTCGACAGGCTCAGGAAGCTCTGGTCTGGCAACCTATACGGTGGAAGTCTGCGTAGATAGCGCCTGCCAACCCCTGGTGTCCAACCCTGGCACGAGCGGCACGCACACCTACAACGGCGCTGCCGACCACGCCTACACCTTCCGCGTCTCGGCGGTGGATCACGTCGACAACGCTTCCACCCAGGAACAGACCTTCGACACTCGCCTCAAGACCACCAAATACTACCTCTTTGGCGGCCAACGCGTGGCGATGCGGGTGGGAACTGGCCCCCAAAGCGCGGTATACTACATGCATGGCGACCACCTGGGCAGTGTCAGTATGACGACAAACACCGACGGAACCATCGCCAGCCAGATGCGCTTTACGCCGTTTGGGGAGGAGCTGACGTGGGCGGGGAGCGAAGAGTCGCCAACGGATTTTGGCTTCACAAGTCAACGTAATGAGCGGGGCTTTGGATTAATGGACTACAACGCAAGATTCTATTCATCTTCACTAGGCCGTTTCGTCTCGCCTGATAGCATCATTCCTGGTGCAGGGAATCCGATGGCCTGGGACCGCTTCTCCTACGGATTAAACAATCCGTCAAGATATACCGATCCAAGTGGGCATAGTGTAGATTGTGGGCCTTATGACCCGAATTGCCGAGCAGGAAAAATAGTTCCT
>JABWBV010000780.1 GCA_013359445.1 Anaerolineales bacterium
GGGTATGGAGGGCAATCCACGGCGGTTTCAGGTCAAGGTAGGGGGTCACGAATCGTTCGTCAAAGACCGGGGGGAGTGCGGTGTCCTGCGCCTGGAAGGCGAAGATGGCCGTGCCTTCAAACGTGCCCGAAGCAGGACTCTGCCAGGTGTAAACGTATTCATGGGGATGGCTGGGGTTGGGATTTAGCCCTGACGGGCCTTCGCCAAGCGGTAAATGCCAAAAAAGCAAACGCCCCTACATGTAGGGGCGTTTGCTTTTTTTATGAGCTTTTCCTTTATTTGGCGGATGAATCAAACGCGGGGTCGAAATTTATACCCATATACCAACATCCCTCGCTCATCCCCATCATTACGAAGTTTGCGGGTCACCATTTCAACGGGCGTGCCAATCTCAACCTGACGATTTTCCAGATCGGTCAACTGCGCTGTAACCATCGGCCCTTCATTGAGTTTGATCAGGGCAACGGTGTAGGGAGCATTTTCCTCGTATCCAGCAGGGGCGTCGTACACAGTGGTGAACGAATACACCTCCCCGCGTCCGCTAAAGGAATACAGTTCTTTCGCTTCCTGCCCACAGTCCGGGCAGATGTCCCGTGGGGGGAATATTTTCGAATCGCAGTGTGGGCAAACTTCCCCAACCAGGGAATAACGTTGTTTTTTCAAGCGCCAGTGGCGAGCTACTTCCATTTTGAGCCTCCGATAAAATTACAGAGTGGGTTTCTATTTTGTGAATATGGGCACATTCTACCGAGGTGAGACTGTCAGAAACTATCAAAAATGGAGGTAGATAGGTAAATAGGGTAAATAAGGTAGATAAGGGGCGTGAAATATCCTATTTACTTTATCTTCCCTCTCTACTTTATTTACCTTCTCTACCTTTCCACTCCTTCCAACACATGCGTCACCACCGTACTCGCCGGGCCACCCAGACATTGCACCAGCGCGCGCTTCGCGTCGGGGACCTGATTCGCGCCTGCCTGCCCACGCAGTTGGAGGGTGGATTCGACGATCTGATAGACCCCCGTCGCGCCACCCGGATTCCCGCGCGCTTTCAGTCCACCGAACGTGGTGAGGGGCAACGACCCGGTCAGGGAAATGCCCCCATTCTCCGCCACCTTCCACCCCTCGCCACGTGGCGCAAATCCCGCCGCTTCCAACGTCATCGCGGCATAAATCGAATACGCGTCGTACAGTTCAAAAAAATCCACATCCGAGGGCATGATCCCGGCCTGGCGGCATGCTTGCTCGACGGAGGCGCGCACGGCGCGAAAGTCCAACGGATCGGGGCGGTCGTGCAGGGCGAGGGTGTCCGTGACCACGCTGGAGCCGCTGATCCGCACGGGGGAATGTTCCAATCGTTCGGTTAACAACCCCGGACGGGTGAGGATCACCGCGGCGGCCCCGTCGGCGTTGGGGGCTACGTCAAACATGTTCAGCGGCGCGGCGACCATGCCCGCGCGGGCGTAACTTTCGGGTTTCACCGTACTGCGGAACATGGCGTTCGCGTTGCCCTTCCCGTTCGCGTGGGCGGTGATCGGGAAGCCGCCAAACGCCTCACGGGGAGGTTTAAATTCGTACAGGTATCTCTGCATGAGCAGGGCGGCCTGTGCGGTGGTGGTCAGCCCGTGTTCGGCTTCGTAATCGGCATCGGTCGTGGTAGACATCGCCCCTTCCACGCTTCCCCCCACCTGATCGGTGATCTTTTCCACGCCCACGACGAGGGCCACTTCCACCGCCCCGGATAGGACGGCGAGGTACCCCGCGCGGAAGGCCGCGCCCCCGGACGCGCCCGCCGCTTCGACGGTGTACGCTTCGATTCCCGTCAGCCCCGCGAAATCGGCGATTAACGTCGCCAGATGCGATTGGCGCGAGAGGGCGGGGGCCAGCATATTCCCCACATATAACGCCTGCGGGCGCAAGCCGCCCGCGTCTTTTACAGCAGATTCAATGGCGTAAAGCGCCAGTTCACGGATCGACACATCCCAATGTTCTCCAACCTGGGTCTGGCCGATACCGGCGATGAGTACGTCTGTCATGTTGTTCTCCAAATTTTTATAGGAATCAGGAAATAGGAAGTGGGAATCAGGAAGAAGGATGCACTCATTCCTGATTCCTTCTTCCTAATTCCTGATCACTTCATCGTAATTTTTCCCCGCATCCGCACATATTCCGCATAATCAATCTGGGTGCGGCGGGCGATGTAGTCTTGGGTTTTGAGAGCACGGTCGCGGCGGGCGGGCAGGCGGTCGG
>JABWBV010000781.1 GCA_013359445.1 Anaerolineales bacterium
TTGGTTGTAATACTAAATGTATCGTCCCCAAAGAAATCATCGGTTCCATTCATATCTCTTTGGATGTACCCTGTATCAATGGACCAGCCCATCCCCGCCCAGCCGGCTTGCGTTTTTGCCGAAGCATTGTCTACCGTCTGGCTGTTATAACTCAAACTCAGGCTGGGTTGCAGGTCGCCAGGTCCGGGTGGAACCCAAAACGGCATAGAATATGTGGCTGCCCCGGTAAATTGTGAAACCTGGAAACTGTCCAACGTAGGTAAGGTAGCGGCTTCCCAGGAATTCACGTCCACGTCGAAATCGGAAAAATGCGTGGTCCAGGAGGTCAACACGTTGGCTTCTTTATCCACCCGCGAGGACAGTAACCCCCAACTATGAATTTTCTCATCGTAATAGAATAAAGCTAGGCCAAACTCATCGCCATGGATGGTGTCTTCGTTATAGGGAATCTTAATCTCTAAGGGCTGACTAAATTGCGTGATTTCTCGCCCGCTGGTTTGCCCACTAGCGGTTAATCGGAAAGGATGCCCGCTCAACGAATAAGGTAATTTGCCAGTTGGGACCGGCTGAATGCGAAGTGTGATGCCTTCCGAAACAGCTCCCTCCGGGACACTTACCGAGACTCTGCCATTTAACCCCTCGGCCTTGCCCCCGGTTTGGGGGATCTCGAACACGCCATATTCGGGCACGGTCACAGAAACGGGATGGGCTTCGTTGCCTCGATAAAGCACGACTTCAAAAAGGTACGGGCCATGGACTTCCGGCGCAAGTTGCCAGACCAAATGGCTGATCTCGAAAGGTTTCGCCAGGGTCAGGGTTTGGCTTCCGGCATCAAACGACACTCCTTCCAAAGTGACCGGAGTGACTCCTTCAGGGACACGTACCGTCATGAGGAGTTCATCCTCAGCGGAAATTCCCCCTAAATCCTGGCCTACCAGGTTCAGCATGAAGGGGAAACCGGGAATCAGTGCTGTAGGAGTGGTCACCAATGTAAACGAAAGGGGGGTGCCTGGGGTTAGTGTTGGGCTGGGTAAAGTGGGGAGCGGAGTCTCCGTTGGCGTGGGGGAAGAAGGTAGGGCTGTAGCTGTCGCGGTAGCAGTTCCTGTCAGTGTGGCGGAAGGCATTACCGTTGGTGTGTTGATAGGTGTTTCCGGTATACTGGTAGGCGTTTGCGAAGGGGTGGGTGTCAGATCGTCCGAGCCGATGATCTCTGTAGGCGTGGGCGTGGGGGTGGGATCGTTCGCCTCCGCAAGGGGATTAAACAACCCGGCGGCCTTTACTACCTGACCGGTGGCCACGAGTTGGGGCAAAATGAGGGAAAGCGCGATGAGGAGGTGCAGAGTCGTGAGCCCCACTTTGTTGCGCGCAGACAAAAAAAAGCAGGCAGTGCGCAACAACCGCGCCAAAATCTTAAGCCATCTACTGTTGGTATTCATGCCAAAACTCCAGAGAAAATAAAATTGTTACCACCGTTTCGGTCATTCCGAACCATGTGATCCACACCCATCTGGCTGGATGGACTTATTTTCTCTTAATCTGGTGTTTTTGACACAATTTTGGAAGCGGGAATGTTTGCCAATATCGGAATAGACCATTTCCGATTTCGGAAATGGTCTATTTTTCACACGGAGACTGCGCTATTTTTCGCCAAAACCCTGGCGCACGGCCCAAACCGTCACCTGTTCGCGTGACCGTAGCCCGAGTTTTATCATGAAGTCATTGACCCAATTTCTCACGGTCCGATCGGAGACGCCCGTTGCCGAAGCAATTTCATTTGGCGTCATCCCCTGCCCCAGGAGATGCAGGCAATTTGTTTCCTTTTCGTCGAAAAAAAGGCTTGGGGATATTGTGGCATTCTGGGTGGTTTGAAGAGCCTTGCTCAATTCATAGCTCAACAAAGGACTGAACCAGGTGCCGCCATTTGCAATCGTTACGACAGCATCCCTTAAGGAAAGCGTATCACTGCCCTTGAGCGCATATCCTTTGGCACCTGCCTGGTGCGCTGCCTGGATATACTGGACCGACGCATGCCCGCTATAAATTAAGAAGGGAAGGTTTATTCCTTCACAACTGAGGCTGTGAATGATTTTTGTGGCACTCATATCCGGCAGTATGTAGTCCAATAAGACGACGTCCGGTAGAACAGCCTTAATTTTTAAGATGGCCTCTTTCCCATTTTTAGCTGTCCCAATAATTTCAAGCCTGTCATCCTCTTCCATCAGGAGTTGTATTCCCATCAGGGTGGTA
>JABWBV010000782.1 GCA_013359445.1 Anaerolineales bacterium
CCAGGCTCTCCACGAGCGGGAACGCCAGCGGGAAATGTCCCGGCTCGCCGCTTTGCAACCGATCATCCAGGTGACCGGTTCGCTGTTTGCCGAAACCCGCACGGAGCCGTTGATTGATCTGATTCTGAACGCGGTCGTGACGCATTTGCACTGCCCCCACGCGGGGTTTTACCAACGCGACGCGGAAGGGTTTTTACAACTGCTCGCGGCCCGCGGCCACCCCCTCCCGGGCGAGCTGAGCGCGTTGGACGGTGGCCCCCTCAGTCGGGCGGATTTGTGGAGTGTCTCGCTCCAGATCAATATCGATGGCCCCGATCATACCGATTTGCACCCCTTATTGATCCAATACGAAATGAGTTCGGTCATCTGTGTGCCGGTTTCGCGTGGCGCTGAAAACCGGAGCGTTCTCCTGGCCGCGCGGAGCAAAGATCAGCCCATTTTTAGCGAAGCGGACCTGGAAATGTTCACCATCCTCTCCCGACAAGCCGCTACCGCGTTGGACAACGCGCGGTTATATACCGAACTGCGTGGGACCATCCATCAGCTCGAAGAGTCACAGCTTAAGCTCATTCAGGCCGAAAAAATGGCCGCCCTGGGACGCTTGACCGCCAGTATTGCTCACGAGGTCAATAATCCCCTCCAGGCGGTGCGGAACTGTCTGCATTTGGTGAACCGGGATGAACTGCCGTTGGAGAAACGGATGGCCTACCTTGCCACGGCCAACAGCGAAGTGGAGCGGCTCATCGTGACCATGCGGCAAATGTTAGATTTTTCCCGTCCCAGTACGGGGGATCGGACCTCGACGGACCTTAATGCGCTGATAGAAACGGTTCTGTTTTTGATCGATAAACAACTCCAAAAACAAAATATTCAAATTAAAAAACGTTTTGCCCAAAATTTGCCCAATGTGATCGTTGCGCGCAACCAGATTCAACAGGTATTTTTGAACATCATATTAAATGCGATGGAAGTTATGCCAGATGGAGGTAAAATAGAGATTCAGAGCCGTCAAAATGGCAACCATGTTGAAGTATCTTTTGCAGATAGTGGCCCAGGCATTCCCGAAGAGCATCACTCACGTATTTTTGAACCCTTTATGAGTACCAAAAATCAGGGCACAGGTTTAGGTTTATCAGTTAGTTACAATATTACGGAGGCTCACGGCGGCAAGCTGGAACTTGTAGCCAGCTCGGGCCGTAAACGAAAACGCGGGGCTTGTTTCCGCGTTACCCTACCCTTACCGGAGGCATTATGAAAGGCAATATCCTGGTTGTAGATGATGAAACCTCAGCAAGAAATTCTCTGGCGGAGATCCTTCGCCTGGAAGGATACCGGGTCGTGACCGCGGATAGCGGGGAGGCGGCCCTCAAGCAGTTGGAGAATGACGATTTCGATGTCATGATCTTAGACCTCAAGATGCCTGGCATGGGCGGAATGGGGGTGTTGAAAAAAGTGGGGAAAGTGGCCCCCGATTGCCACATTATTTTGCTGACCGCCCATGGCTCGATGGAATCGGCAATTGAAGCGGTGCGTCATAGTGCCCACGATTATCTGCTGAAACCTACCTCCCCCAATGAGATTTTGGCCAGCGTTGGGCAGGCGATGAATCGGCGTTCGGATGCCGCACGCAAACGCCGCTTGTTGGAGCAAATGGAAACCTCTTTGCAACAACTTAAGGACGCGGAAGGCATCGAACAATCGGCTCCAGTCTCTAGCACGGTGTTATCTTTAGGGAGTGGCGTTAAAGTTGATTTGGATCGCCGCGAAATCTGGCAGGATGATAAAAAGACCCTGCTCACGCCCACCGAAGGAAAATTACTTAAAGTCTTACTGGAAAATCAGGGGCGTGTCCTTTCCCACCGAGAATTGGTTTTCCTTGTGCAAGGATACCAAACGACCGATTGGGAAGCCCCGGAAATTTTACGCCCCCTGGTCAGCCGCCTCCGCCGAAAATTGTCCATGTTCCCAGGTGGAAAATCCTGGATCAATAACGTGCGGGGGACAGGGTATGTTTTCGATGGGGCCTATCTGGAATAAACCTGATCAGGTTGTGGTCTGCGTCATCTAACCGTTTGGCGTAGAGAGAAAGTAACTACTCGGCCAGAGTAAAAGTTAGCCCGAAAAAAAGGGTGGGCAAGGGAGTATTTTCCTTGCCCACCCTTTTTTTACGCCTACTTAAGGTGAGTGATTACAGCGAAAAATTTTCGCCTATCTTTATTTAACCCA
>JABWBV010000783.1 GCA_013359445.1 Anaerolineales bacterium
GGCGGTGTGGAAAAGACCCTGGGCTTTGCAGTACGCTTCCACGAGGGCGACTTCGGCCTCGGAGCGGCCGGTCAGGCGCATGTAGCGCAGGGTTTCATCGTCTACGGGGAAAAAGCCCATCGTCGCGCCGTATTCCGGGGCCATGTTGGCGAGGGTGGCGCGGTCGGGCAGGGACATCGTGCTCAAGCCGGGGCCAAAAAATTCGACGAACTTTTCCACCACGCCGCGTTTGCGGAGCATTTGGGTGGCGGTCAGCACCAGATCGGTCGCGGTGACGCCTTCGGGCAGTTTGCCGTACAGTTTGAACCCGATCACATCCGGGGCGAGCATGTCAATGGGCACGCCCACCATCGCGGCTTCGGCTTCGATCCCGCCTACGCCCCACCCGAGCACGCCCAGGCCGTTGATCATGGTCGTGTGCGAGTCCGTGCCCACGACGGTGTCGGGGAAGGCGAGAACTTCATCGCCGACCTGTTTGGTCATCACGCATTTGGAGAGAAATTCCAGGTTGACCTGGTGGACGATGCCGGTGGCGGGGGGCACGACGCGGAAGTTGTCAAAGGCGTTTTTCCCCCAGTGAAGGAACTCGTAGCGTTCGCGGTTGCGCTCAAATTCGAGTTCGGAGTTGCGGTCGAGGGCGTCCGGGCTGGCGAAAAAGTCCACCTGCACGGAGTGGTCAATGACGAGGTCTACGGGCACGAGCGGGTTGACCTTTTTGGGGTCGCCACCCAGTCGGGCCACGGCGTTCCGCATGGCGGCGAGGTCCACCACCGCGGGCACACCGGTGAAGTCTTGCATGACGACGCGAGCGGGTTTGAACGGCACGGACGGGTGATCTTTCGCGGTCGCATCCCACGCGGCGAGGTCGCGGACATGCTGTTCGGTGATGGCGAGGCCGTCCAATTGGCGGAGGGCTTGTTCGAGCAGGACGCGGATGGAGAAGGGCAAGCGATTAAGTTGGGTCAGCCCAGCCTTTTCGAGGGCGTCGAGGCGGTAGATGGTGTAGGTTCCGTATGGGGTGGTGAGGGTGGCGCGTGCGCCGAATGGATCGGTATTTTTTGCAAAAGAAACGGACATGAGGGGACTCCTGAGAGTGGATTTTTTTTATTGCGTAATAACGACCCTTTCTATCGGGCCATTTAGCGTAACAATCAGTTGGTTTAATATATCCCGTCCAATAACGATTTCATCGGTTTGCTGGTTGGCAATGACATCAATATCGGGAAATGTAAGGGTTCCAATGGAAAGGGTGACAATGTACATCGCGACCCGATAACGCACACCGGAAATATTGCGCGCCCATCGAGTGTCCATTTTTCTAGCTTTAACAGCTTGCAATGTTTTCAGCGGGATTAAGGTGGCGTCTGCCCCAGAGTCAATCAGGGCAGTTAAGGTTTGAGATTTTCCAGAAGGCATCCCGGAAATGCCCAGAGTAAGAATTGGAAAGGCCGGGCCGGGATATTCTGCATCGTATTCAAAAGAGAAAACATCCGTCATGGTTAATCAAGCCGCGTGGCGTGAAATTGATACGTAGGTTCTGGCTCAGCAATCACACGGCGAACGAGGACAAATTGCTCCGGGTAAAGTTGATTGATACGCGCGTACAAGGCCGATTTATTCGCATCATGATCGACGAGTTGTTCATCCTGAATAGCCACGTATTCATCAGGATAATTTTGGAGCAAATCTGTGTGAAGAGCCAAAAAGGCATTCCGCTCCTTTTCGACGTTTTCATCCGAGTCGGTTTGCGGAAACATCTCAGCAAAATCTTCTTCGGCAAGCGGCAAGGTCTGTTCGAGATGTTCCGCGATGGTTTCTGCGACATCTTGATGCCGGGTATCGGCCCATTTTTTCACGCGCCGGTAGGTTTTTTCGGAAAGGGGAACCTGAACATACATTGTCATGGGATGTCTCCTGTGTGGGGTTCCATTTTACCAAAGATACCCAAAGGAAACATAAATGGAGCAAATTTACTTTGCCGCCTCCACCAACGACTGCAAAAACCCTTCCGCCAATGCATACACCCTCGGCAAAACGTCGGGGAAAATGATTAACAAGAACCCCATCACAATGATCGCAATGCCCAAAAACATGACCGAGCGCCCGCTAGTGCTGGCGATCTGATCCCCGCGCCGGTTAGTGTAGCCGACGGAGACTTGGGAGCGGTTCGAGCGCCAGGGTTGGTCATCCCGCCGGGGGTGGAAGGCTTGAATTTCTTGGGTCACG
>JABWBV010000160.1 GCA_013359445.1 Anaerolineales bacterium
GTTTTGTTTGCAAGAGAAGACTGTCGAAAAATGTGTGTCGTTTGCAAAACGAGCCATAAATTCATCGAGAAAACCTTTAGGGTCTGAGCAGTTACCTTTTTTTTTATAGGAGTTTACGATGACTACACTTACATCCTTAATCTATGCCATCCCTCATATTGCTGATTTTCTCCTGGATAAATTGGTGCCTACCGTCCGGGCGCAAGCCGCAACCGAATCCTGCTGGTATAACACACAGCGGACTTGTTTAGGCGGTCCTTGCGGGTCTTGTGGAGGCTCTTATTGGTGGGAATACGTTTACTTTTGTTGCACGGGGGCGGGGTGTGCGCTCGATTCAGCCTATGTGGTGGGATGTTGTTGTCATTATGGGCCGACAAAATGAGAAAGCGGAGGCAGATATGATCATCCATAATCCTTTGCGTATTTTTCTTTTGGTTGGGGCGTGTTTACTTGGGTTGGGATTGGTGTCGCCTCTCTTTAAACCCTCGCTGCAACCCGTGAATCCACCCACGCCAACTTACGTTCCTGACTTACTTTCCCGAAGCCTCTTGGAAGAAGATTTTACGACCTGTGTTGAAAAAAGACCGGTCTTCTTGTCGTATCCTGCCAAATGTTTTACCAACGGCAAACTGATTACCCGGCCTGGAATGGCGGAAGTTTCTCCCGAACAACTGATTCCGATCCAGGAATTGGAAGAGAGTCTGGGAAAAAACATAACTATTGTGCCATAGGACTTTTGTGATGGAAAATCTACTTTTTATCAGTTCTCTTTTCCTTTGGGGGTTGATGGTCTTTAACATCCTGCTCACCCTTGGCCTGGCGCGGCGTATTAGCCGCCAATTTCCGAAGATGGAATCGCTCAAACCCGGTCAGCCTGCCCCGGACTTCACCGCCTGGACGCTGGACGGCGAGCCAGTTACACGAGCGGCATATGCGGGAAAAGAGACCGCCTTTATTTTTGTTTCGCCCACGTGTGGCCCATGTCGGGAGGAAGTGCCGAAATTGGACTTGTTACGGCCACAAGCTGAGGCGAATGGGCTTTTGCTTGTTTTGGTGAGTGGTTCGGGAGAGGAAGAAACCCGAAAATTTCTTGAGGAATTGGGGTCTACTTTGCCTGTCTTGGTTGCGCCGCCTGAGCGCACCTCCTTCATGAAGGATTATAAGGCAATGGCAACACCTTCTTTTTGTTGGATAGGACACAATGGCAAAGTACAAAGATCAGGGGTAGGATCGTTTGAACTGGGGGATCAATTGAAGAACTACTTTAGAAATGGAGAAAAGGAGGTGATGAGTAAAGCAAAGTAGTGATGGTCGTTCCCTCAAAATATTGTTTGTATTTTTTTGTTTTCAAAAGGAGAGTTTGATATGTTGAAAGAATATTTGGCAGAAGCTTTATCGTTGCTGACTGAGGCAATACTGGGACAACCAGTTGCAGCAAAGGCCGGTTGTCCATACCAAGAGTGTTCATCATGGTACTGTGACTCTTGTAATTTCGATTGTCCATATAACAAAAAACGGTGCCAACGTTTCTGTCGCACCTGTGATCCATGTTTTGGTGGTGAATGTACCCCATATTGGTTAGATACTCAATGTAAACCTTGTTAAGGTTGAGTATCCCTTGTAATAGAAGGAGCCGCTTTAGCAATATTTGAAATCAGATTTAGCTATAACCTTGGTGCTAAACGGCTCCTTAAGTAAACAAAATCACACAAATTCCATAAAGTTTACATTGAAAACCTCATTCATTGCTATCCGAAATATACAACGTATCCATCTATTAGGAGTAGGGCTAGCCATCATTTCCACTATGGTTTTATTGATTGCTACTATCTCAAAATCAGTAGTTCTGGTCATTCAAAATGACCTACAAACTTATTGGCGTACCACTTATGATATTCTTGTGCGTCCTTCCAATTCCCAATCACCCATTGAAGAAAAATATGGCTTAGTAGAAGCCAATTATCTTTCCCAACAAGTTGGGGGAATTTCGTTTGAGCAATATCAAGCCATTGTCGGTATGCCGGATATTGAAATTGCGGCTCCTGTTGCGATATTAACGTATATTACAGATGATTTGCGTTTTGCAACAGGATTTCCAAACCCGGATATACCAGGTGTATACCTTTTTGAAAGTACATTCAAGATGGACAATGGAATACCATTGGAACATGAGGAAGTATCATATTATTACTATATTGGGGAAAAACCATCTATTCAAGTTAAAGATCAGCGAATATTTATCAATCAACCCATTTATCCATTTGGATATGATCTTTATTTATTGCTGGCTGCAATTGATCCGATTCAAGAAAATAAACTTATTGGTTTAGACCAGGCTATGATACGCGGTCAGTATCTTAATGGAGAAGCAAAAATTTACACAGACACTTTAGATACACCTTGGGGTAGTTCTACTCGAGTAAACAATGTACCTATCTTAATCAATTCTATGCCTTATTCGTCTTTTACTTTAAGTAATCGCCTGTCAACCGTCTTAATGCCCCCTGATGTTGCAACGCTAGAAGCTATTGCTAATCAAGGAGGGGCAGAATATCTAGATTTATTGGAAACAGAAATCATTACTGAACAAAAGGTCAACAGTACTGAGGCTTATCCCAGATTGATTGATAATTTGTGGAATGCAGGCGGGATGGGCAGTGTTGTGAGTACCTATAACCTGGATCAGTATTGGCAGCCAGTTGTGCGCGAGTATCAAGAAATCACACTTCCTTTTTCATACTTAGGGCTGGCATTGAACGTAGTATTGCCGCCCCCTCCCGAAGGAAATATTGGAACTGTTTATACAAAAACCTTCACCCTCAAAGCTCAAGGGGTTTTTGACATTGAGCAGATTCCCCAACCGGCGGATGTCAACCGTGTTCCAATGGAGACTTATTTTCCTCCTGTTGTGAAGCTTCTTTATGATGAAAACGGGCAACCTGTATCCCCACGTGTGATGCAACCCACCTTAGGGCCGAGAAGCTATGTCTTATCTCCGCCCTTGATGTTGACCACTTTGGAAGCCGCCCGTGCAATTACCAACGATGATTGTGCCAGTTGCATCAGTGCCATCCGCGTCCGGGTTATGCTAGAAGGTTGCCCAGGCGACTACCTGACCTGCCCCCTCACCCCACAGAACCAACGCAAAATCGAAACCATTGCTGGAGAAATTCACAATTTGACGGGGGTGGACGTGGACATCATGGTTGGCTCGTCTCCCACCCGCGTCCTGGTGCATGTGCCGGAGGTCGGCTACGTCGAAGAGCAGTGGATTCAAAAGAACATCACGACCGAGTACAGTACCCGCGTTCAGAGCGGGCATCTGCTGTTGTTGGGCGGGTTGTTGGGGATTGGCGGATTGTTTGTGCTGGACCTGGCCTGGGCGGAAGTGGTGGCGCGACGGCGGACGATTGCTTTGCAAAAGGCGTTGGGCTGGCGGTCGTCTACGGTTTTTGGGCAGGTGTTGGGGCAAATTACCCTGGCGGGAGTGATTGCGGCTCTGATGGGGACGCTCACAGCCTGGGGGCTGGCCTTCGCTTTAGGATGGGAAACCCCATCTCTTGCCCTGTTGGGCGGGGTCCCGCTCCTGATCGTAGGGCTGGCGTTTGTCGGGGGGGCATATCCGGCGTGGCTGGCCGCCAATATCCCGCCGGCGGTGGGCGTGCGGCGCGGGTATGCTAACGTCAAAAAAACTTCAACCCTTCGACTGGCAAACCCTCGCCGCTCAGGGCAGGCCTTCAACTTTCAACTTGCCTCCCTCTTCCGCCTCTCCTGGCAAGGCCTCACCCGCCGCTGGAGCCGCACCGCCCTCGGCGCGCTGACGGCCACCCTGTCTGCCGCTTTGCTCGTGCTGATGCTGGCCGTCACGGTAGATCGCCAGGGGGCCATGAGTGGGACGCTGTTGGGCGAGTTTATTCTTGTCCGCATCGAAGGCTATCACTATGCCATCGTGGGGATTGGTTTTGGACTGGCGGCGCTTTCGCTCGCCAACAGTCTGCTGGCCAGTGTGGTGGAACGGCGGCGGGAGATTGGGGTGTTCAAAGCCGTGGGCTGGCAGACCGGGTCGGTGGTGCGGTTGTTTTTGTACGAAGGCGCGCTGATTGGCGCGTTAGGCGGAGGCACGGGGGCACTCTTGGGGGTGGGAGTATTTGTTGCGCTGTATCAAACTGTCTCATTCAGTTTGTTGTGGATTGGGTTGAGCGGGGCGGCCTTGCCCATTGGGGTGGGGCTACTCGCTGCGCTTTACCCCGCCCGCGTCGCGGCCAATGTTCCCCCGGCGGAAGCGGTGCGGTATGAGTGAACGTAAAACGTAGAACGTAGAACAGGAAGATTCACGTTTCACGCATCACGTAAAAGGAGTTTGTTTTGAATGGTTGGCATGTTTTGCTTGGTGTCGGATTTCTGCTCCTCCTGGCACGTACGTTTTTCTTTTTGGTGGATGTGCAGGGGGGAAGTATGATCCCAACGTTGCAACATGGGGATCGGGTGCTGGCGATGCGCTTTTTCCCTCTGCAATGGATGCAACACTGGCTAAAAAAAGGGGGCATTGTCATTCTGCATTTCAATGTGGAAGCGGGAGAATCGGAGGTGCGCCCGGCCACTGGAGAGGGGACTTTGTACATCAAACGCTTGATTGGCCTGCCAGGAGAGACCGTGGCCTTTCGTCCGGCGGATTTGCCGCCTTTGCCACCCATTATTTCAAATAGGCAGGGCGCGCAGATGGATGAAGATGGGCGATGGGTATGGCCTATTCCTGTTGGACATGGGTTTGTCAAAGGGGATTCCTGGGGGTTTGATTCGACCATGATTGGCCCAGTACCGTTGCAGAATATCCGTGGGGTCGTGGTGATGAAATTGCGCCCAAGCAGATATTTACAAAACCCAGTCTATAAGTCGGATAGGCAATCCGACCTGCCTGAATGATCCGCCGCTGGCTGGAAAAGATTCCTGTTGTCTCTACGCGGGCGATGCTTCACCTCGCTTGGGAGGCGCATCCCGGCATTTTTTCGACCTTGTTTTTGCTTGTCCTTCTGCAAGGTACTCTCCCACTCGGCACAGCCTGGTTGACCAAATGGCTGTTTGATTTGCTGGCGATGGGGCTGCAAATCGGTATGCAACCTGAGTTCATGCATCAGTTGGTTTTGATCCTGCTGGGACAAGCGGTACTGATGGTGTTTGGACAAATGCTCCCGCCCTTGAACCAGTTCCTCAACGCTGAATTGGGGCGCAGGCTGACCGTCATCATCCAAAAAGATGTCTACCAAACGATTAACCAGTTTGCAGGGATGGCCTATTTTGAAAACCCTGCTTTTCATGACACCTTCCGGCTGGCGGCGCAGGGCGCGCAACTTGGTCCGTCGCAGGCTTTCTCTACGCTCATCCATCTTAGTGAAAGTGTCATTACCCTGCTCGGTTTTATCGGCATTTTATTGACCTTCAGCCCCCTCCTGGCTTTGCTCGTGGCCCTCGCCGCTTTGCCGCAACTCATGATCCAGCTCAAAATCGGGCGGGAACGCTTTGGTTTGGCTTTTGATCTCAGTCCCAATGAAAGACGACTTTTCTACTATGGGTTTTTGCTCTCCAACGCTTATCCGGCGAAGGAAATTCGTTTGTTGGGGTTGGGGGATTATTTTTTGAGTGGCCTGGTCAAGACCTACCAACAAATCCATACCGCGCAAAGCAAACAAGAACGGCGTGAGTTGCGTTGGAAGTCAGGCCTGGAAATGCTCGCAACTTTGGTTTCCAGTAGTACTTTTATCGCCGCAGTATTGCAAGCGCTTGCTGGGCGGTTAACTTTGGGGGATGTGACTCTGTACACCAATGCCGTGCGAAGTGTACAAGGCGCTCTCTCTGGCATGGTGTATGCCTTCTCCGCCCTCAACGAACAAGCCTTATTTTTTAGTCATTATCAAAAACTAAAAACTTTGCCCCAACCCATCCATGTCACTGAAACCCCGCGCCTGGTTCCACCCCTGGTTTCCAGCCTTACCTTGCAAAATGTTTCTTTCCGTTACTCGGAATCCCATCCCTGGGTGTTACGAAACATAACCTTCAACATTCCCGCTGGGCAACGGTTGGCACTAGTCGGGCTAAATGGGGCGGGCAAAACTACCCTGGTCAAATTGCTGACCCGTCTATATGATCCCACAGAGGGCCAAATTCTTTGGGATGGCGTGGATATTCGTGAATTCGATCCTGCCACGTTGCGCCGTCGTTTGGGCGTGATCTTTCAGGATTTTATGCACTACGATTTCACCGCACAGAAAAATATTGGGTTAGGCGAGGTTCAATTTGTTGAGGATTTTCCCCGCATCCGACAGGCGGCAGAAAAAGCGGGGGTTCATCCCACCATCGAAAACTTGCCACAAGGTTATCAGACCCTCCTCAGCCGGATGTTTGGGATGAATGGGGCGGGGGTAGATTTATCTGGTGGCGAGTGGCAGAAAATCGCCGTGGCGCGCATGTTCATGCGGGACGCCGATTTTCTGATCCTGGATGAGCCAACGGCTGCCCTGGATGCACAGGCCGAATATGAATTGTTCAACCGTTTTGTCGAGTTGGTACAGGGGCGAACAAGTTTGCTCATTTCCCACCGTTTCAGCACGGTGCGGATGGCTGATCAGATCGTAGTGCTGGAAGGGGGGCAAATTTCAGAATGTGGAAGCCATGAAGAACTCATGGATCAACGGGGAATTTATGCCCGGTTGTATGAAATGCAGGCGGAAAGGTATAGATAATTAGGTTAGGGCGAGGCAATTAAGGGTAAAAACACCGTGTGACCTCCACAGACCTCCCCGGCACGAAACCAGCACATCGTCTGCGGTGAATTCAGAAAGAAATCCAACAGCATCGCACCCACTTTCGTTTCCCCCAGTTGGGAGGGGTGCGTCCCATCGGCTTCAAAATCTTCGGAGGCCCAGGTCAAGCCATCGGAGCGAGGGTTTGTCCCATCGGCCCAGAGGTAAGGCCCCCAGGCGAGCCAGGGGGCGGTGGTGGGGTAGGCGAGGTCGCCTGCGAGGGGGTCTATTTCGCCGGTGTCCATCTGGTGGATTTGGGCTTCGATGAGCCATTTGACGGCGAAGCCGGATTCGTAGGCGTAGGGTTCGGGGTTGAGGGGGGTGGTGGCGTACCCGGCGTAGAGGCGGCTGGTAAAGAAGACTTGTTGGAGGTGGGGGTAGCGGGTTTTGAGGGCGCGGGCGATGCTCCCCATCAGGTTGAGAAGCAGGTAGGCGTCGGCATTTGCGGCGGGTAAGGAAACGGATGGGTTGGGGTTGGCGACTTTGGCCCAGACGATTTGGACTTGATTTTCGCTCAGGCCGAGGGGGGCGAGGAGGTCGTCGCGGATGCGGTCGTAGTTGGGGTCGGTGGGGTCGTTCCAGGTGTAGGCGACTTGCCCGCCGGCCGCGCCGTTGAGGAGGGTGAGGGTGGGGTTTATGTTGGGGTGGGTGGCGGCTTGCCCCATAAAGGTCCAGGGGTGACAGGGGAGGGCGGGGTCCGTGGAGCCGCAAAATTCCTGGTTGGCGTTGGACATGCCGATGGAGAGGAGGAGGATGGTTCCGTTCGGATCGGGGGAGCCGTCCACCGCGCGGGGTTGGATGGCGAACGTGGCGCGGACTCCCGCGGAGGCGTGGGCGGGCGGGAGGGTGTTGCTGTCCGGGTACAGCCCGCCTTCAAACCCCAGGTAGGTGTCCGTCCCCATATCGGTCAGGGGGAGAGTGGCAAGTGGTGAGTTTGCGCGTGGCGAGTACGCAAGGGGGGAGGGGCTGGGGAAGGTGAGAAAGAGGAGGAGAATGAGAAGAAAGGTGAGGAGTTTTTTTTGCCGGCTCATGGCTTTTCGGCTTGCACCCAAAAGGCGAGCAGGCCCCGGAAGTGGGCGATGAATCGGTCGTGTTCGTGCGGGGGGAAAGTGGCGCGGACGGTGTGGGTGAGAATGTGGTCGAATTCGGGGGTTTGGGCGAGGTGCCACATGGCTTCGTCGAGGTGGCTGAGGTGTTTGGTGCGAAATTCGGTGAAGGCTTCGGTTTGGAAGTGGTCGTCGGCGAGTTTTTCGTAGGCGGTGAGTTTTTCGTCGTAGCTCATGTCGGAGTCGCCGATTTTGAAGTAGGGGGCGAGGTTCATGGCGATTTGCGGGGGGCGTCCGGTGACGGCGCAGAAGACGCTCCAGGCGTAGAGGGATTTGATCGCCCAGGGGAAGTAGTAGTGGAGGGAGGTGAGGGCGATGTCCGGGCAGGCGTTGGCGAAGTCGATGGGGGAGAGGAGGCCGTCTTTGAGGATGGCTTCGCAGGAGTTGAAGTCCCAGCGGAAGAAGGCGTTGATGGTTTTGGTGATGATGCGGGCTTCGCGGCCTTTTTCGGCGTCGAGGAAGTTGTGGTCGATGACGTAGCGCCCGTACATGGGTTGGGAGGGGTCGTATTTGAGGGTCATCACCTGCGGGCCGATGGCGAGGGCGCGGACAAACACGTCGTAGTCGTCCACGCCTTTTTGCAGGTGCATGACGGTGGTGGCGGATTCTTCATAGGCGCGGTAGAGCGAGTCTCGGTCGGTGATGTGGCTGACGCCGCGCCAGCCGCCGCCGTCGAAGGGTTTCATGTAGAGGGGGTAGCCGATGAACTCGGCGAGGGAGCCGAGGTCGAAGCCGTCCTGGTAGCGGGCGACGGTGGTGCGGTATTTTTGGGTGTCGGGGCCACGCTGGGGGGGGATGAGCCAGGTTTCGGGGATGTGGAGGCCGAGCCGGATCATGGTGACGTAGGCGGAGTGTTTTTCCATGCTCTGGAAGGTGAAGGGGTTGTTGAGCAGGTACACGTCGTTGAGCAGGGCGGCTTTTTTGAGCCATTCGCGCGGTTGGTAGTACCACCACGCGAGGCGGTCGATGACGAGGTGGTAGGTGGTGGGGGCGCGCAGGTCGAAGGGGTGAATGCGGATGCGTTCGACTTCGACTTGATATTTTTGGCGTTTGTAAGCGATGGTGGGGTTGTAGACGCGGGCGAGGGCTTCGAAGGCGTCGGGCCAGTCGAGTTCGTCGGAGAGGAGGAGACCGATTTTTTTGGTGAGCATGGTTAAATTGAAATAGGTGGGTATATGAATAGGTTTCCCCTTTATTTTGCCACGAATTTTACGAATTGGGCGAATTTTTTCTACGTGCAATCAAAAGCCGGGCGATTTCGGAAGGTGGGTCTTCGGTCAAGAGCGTGGCAAAATAATCGAGGAGGATGCAATGGGGTTGCCAAATATCAAGGGATAAGGGTGTTTCATCAATGGCAATCGGAGTTTGAATGCCGAAAGCAAGGGTCGTAGGATCAGTCGCTTCCCAGTGGTTTTTATATTGAGTTCCAGGTGGAATGAGAAGTTTTCGAAAGTCCTCGGGTTTCATGCTACCGAATTGGCCTCTACTAACCCTTTTGCACGATACCAAACTGGGCCACGCCCCTTGGGAACCGAGATGCCCATTTGGATAGTCAGGTAATTGTACAAATTACGATGACCTCCCGCCTCATGCAACTCCATGTCATCGGGGTCAGGCCGTTCGAGACCATCCATTAACCGAAGTAAATCCTGGTATTCCTTTTCGGTGATTTCTTCCACCTTATACCCGCGCCGGAGGAGAACAAAGGCGTTGAAGTGAATGGCCTCGATGTTCATAGGAACATCAAGGTCAGCCATGTCGGTCAAAAAGCGGTGTAAGCGGAAGGCGGAAGTATCTATCTCAGGGGAAAAAGGGGAAACAGCCTCAAAAAGGTTTTTCAATTCCTGATATTGGTCAAAAGTTAGCCAGGCTGTTTTGCCTTCGGGAACCACGTTTAACTGTAATAAGGTCGTTGTGTTCATGCTTCCCAGTTTCCGCGTAATGGCTCAGGTTTTCCAATTCCTTGAAAAGGACTACGGCGAATATCTTCGATGAGAGAAAGGATGCGGAGGGCCTTTTTGCGATCTTCTTTTACCCACCAGGTCAGATCATCAAATGCACCGGGGTCAAATTCCAAGCTTTTCACGAACCACCTCGTAGGCCACCCCCGGTTCGGGATTTTCTCGAATTTGGCGCACGCGTGCCATCAAGACTTGATCTTGCATGAGCAAAGCTGTCTCTTCCCAGGCGGAAATGACTTTGTTAACGCCCGTCCAATCGTCGCTGTGCTGGCTGTCTCGGATGGCGTCGAACAACTCTTTTAAAAAAGCGACAATGCCATCCGCGTCTAAATGCTTAAGCCAGGCGAAATCTGCCGGCAGTGGAAATAAGGTCATTTGGCCGGAGAGATCAGCCTGCGGAATGGTACTTACAAATACTTGATTCACTTCATTGGCTCCTTTGGGAACGTACTTCCCTGAACTCCCCTCTATTTTACCCCATCAATCTCCTCCCCACCCCTCGCAAAACTCAGACTATAATTCCCCCGTCTCCTCTTCTCCCCCTCTCCTTTTCCCCCTTTCCCCTCCCCCCTCTATGCCCCTCCCCCTCTACCACGAACACCCCTGGAACCCCTCTCCCGACGAAGCGGTTCAACTCCAAAATCAACTCAAAAAAGAAATCCTTCACCAACCCCTCCCCGAAAAAATCGAACGGGTCGGCGGGTTGGATGTGCGTTATGTGGACGGGTGTGCGCGAGCGGCGGCGGTCGTGTTCGAGTTTCCGACGATGAAGGTCGCGGCTCAGGCGGTGCTCGAGATTCCGGTATCGTATCCGTATATTCCGGGGCTGTTTTCGTTTCGGGAGGTGCCGCCGTTGTTGGCCGCAATGGAAGGATTGGCCGCCTTGCCGGATGTCTGGCTGTGTGATGGACAGGGGATTGCTCACCCGCGGCGTTTTGGGTTGGCGTGTCATTTAGGGGTGTTGTTGGATTTGCCCACGGTGGGTTGTGCGAAGTCGGTGCTGATCGGGACTCACGCCCCGCTCGCGCCCGAACGGGGGAGTATCGCCCCGCTGATGGAAAACGGCGAAGTGATCGGGATGGCGGTGCGGACGCGGGACAAAATCAGTCCGGTGTTCGTGTCTGTGGGGCATCGCGCGGATCTGGATTCAGCGGTCAGGCTGGTGCTGGCTTGCGGGCGCGGCCTCCGTTTGCCCGAACCGCTCCGGCTGGCACACTGGCTGACGACCCAGGCGGTTACAACTCCGTAACCTCGTCCTCACAAGTCTGTTACACCCCTGTAAAACCGATACAACATGCGTGTGTGAGAATGGCAAAGTCATTCCACGTGGTGAGTGATCATCCCAATTCATCCCTCAATGCAGGAGTATCTTATGTCTCGTCTCATTTGTTTTTTTCTGTCGTTCGCAATGTTATGGTTCTTTGCCGGCTGTGCAACCCTTCCGGGGACGCTAGAAGTTGCCGTTGAGCCACCACTCAATATTTCCACTGAAACACCTCCGCCCACCCCGACCCCCATCCTGGAACCCACCCAGGAACAAACCCCCACCGAAACACTGGCCCCTAGCACCACCCCGGAACTCCTTCCCACCCCCACCGTCACCCCCGTTCTTGTGGTGTTGCCGGAAACCTGTCCCCTCACCGAAACCGCCGTTTACGTAGACCCTACCTGGGGCTATTGTTTTGCCTATCCCGAAACCTTCATGGTCGATGACACAACCGCCGCCGAAGGCGTGGTCACCTTTTATGGCCCCGCGTTGGATACGGGGGATAACCCCTCGCGGGCAAAACTAGAAGTGAGCGTCCAACCCGTCCCCAACGGGAGTACATTGTCTGGCCTTGTGAATGCCTTTGTCGATTCTTTTCAGTACCAACTCCCCCAAAGCATTCTCCGCACACCCGTTACCCTGGGCACTCTCGCCGCCGAAAAACTCAGCCCCGCCGCGGATGACAACTTCTCGTACATGGTGTTGGCCGTCCAGGAAACGCGGTTCATCACTTTGCGCTTTTCCCCCACGGATACCAGCATAACCCAACCCGATCTGGATACCATCTTCCAAAGGGTCACCGGTTCCTTCACCTTTTTACAAGCCGAAACGCTGGAACCCTCCGTACGAACTCTCACCTGGCCGGAGTTTGACCGGAATATCATCCTGGAATATGGTTCCGACCTCGCGCCCTGGGTTTATGTGGATACTGTCCCCACTGCGTTGCTCGAAGGCAACGTTGAATATCCTTTTTCACAACCCCCGTATGTAGAATTTCGCTTTGTAGGTTTTCAAGGCGGGCGGGAATATAGCTTACCCATGTTCTACAACCGGAGCCAGGAAGCCCAAATCATGATCTTCCGCACGGCAGATTTCCCCGGCTTTGGGGCAGATTTTCCCGATGGCTTTCCCGCGCAACTCCAAACCCTGACCGACCTGCTCGAAACGGGTCTTGATCCCGCCCGCTGTGGCCACGTTTTTGCCGGAGATAACCAACCCCTGCCCATGCTCCCGCCCATCAATGCCCACCAG
>JABWBV010000161.1 GCA_013359445.1 Anaerolineales bacterium
CCGCGCGGGATGATGGTGACCTTGTGCACTGGCATGTGGCCATCATCCAGAACGGCCTGCACGAGCGCGTGCCCGGCCTCGTGATAAGCGATCTGCTCGCGCTGGATGTCTTCGAGTTCTTCGATGGGGTTTTCCAATCCGGAAGCCTGTTCCTGGAAAGCCATGTCAATATCGCGCTGGCTGACTTTCATCCGGTCGTCGAAGATGGCGAGACGCACGGCGTCTTTGGTGATGGCGGCCATGATCTGGGCGGGGGTATAGCCGGGGGTGTCGCTGACGATGGCTTCCACGTCCACGGTTTCGTCGTGCTGGATTTTGCTCAGATAGTAGTCAATAATGGCGCGGCGACCGGTCCGGTCGGGGTGTTCCACCGCGATCATCCGGTCAAACCGCCCGGGGCGGATCAGCGCGGCGTCCAGGCTATCGGGGCGGTTGGTCGAACCCATGAAGAGGACGTGCCAGTTCCGTTTGGGTGGAGGCTGGTGCAAAATGCGGGTGTAGTACCACGCCTGGAGTTTTTCAAATCGGGTCTTTTGTTCGACCCCGTCCATTTCATAGAGCAAGCGGGTGAGCGCGCCTGTTCCGCCGCCCATCATACCCATCGCGCCGCCGCCGAAATTCTGCCGTCCGCCCATCACGCCGCCGCGAGAACCTCCCACCGCGTCAATTTCATCAATGAAGGCGATGCACGCGCCATATTCACGGGCCAGTTTGCGGGCTTTGCTGACAAAAGCGATCATTTTGAGGACGTCCACGCCAAAAAACATTGCACGAAACCCGGAGCCTTCGATGGACATAAAGGCGACCCCGGCTTCCCCGGCCATACATTTGGCAAGCATCGTTTTTCCGGTTCCGGGAGGGCCATAGAGGAGCAAGCCGTTAATGAATTGCCCCCCCATTTGCTGAAATTTGGAACGGTCCGAAAGCAGGGAAATCCACTGGCGCACCAGTTTGAGGAGTTGCGGTTGCCCTTTGTAGTCATCAAAAGTGAGGGAACGTGGCTCACCAGGTTTGATGACTTCGGTTTTGGAGCGGGCCATGAACCAAAAAATCGCCACAAACTGCAATATGGCAAATGACAGGAGCAAAACCAGTCGGCCAACCTGTTCCAACGCCAAAAGCAGGAGGTTCAAAAAATCGTCATCTACGCTGGCGTAATAAACCACCCCGGCGATGGTAAACCATAACCAGGTCGCGCGCACAAATCGCCAGATGCGAGCCAGGGGATGGTTCCGCTTGGAAACCAGATCTTGTTTTTTTTCTTTTGATTTTGAAGGGGTAGCAGAAGTTTGAACAGCCATGGACGTTCTCCGGGGAAATGAAGTGAGCATAGTCTATACTTTATTTTTTAATAATTCAAGCAAGAACCCCCCAATCTTAACGAACTCTCATTGCAAACTCCATTCTCTTACTTTCCATTCACCCAAACTTAAATGGAATTCATTTAACCCACCTTTGAGGTCAAAAACTTTACGCAAAACATTAATCCACCCTTTTGCATTTTCGATTAATATCTCCTAAAGTAAAGTCACTGCTAAGTTTAAAGAGGAAACTCTCCGAAAAAAAATGTGTGTGAAGGCACCATATTCGTCCAGATTGTCTGATTATCAAAATTCATAAAATCGCCGCAAAAGCTTTGGCCCGCTTTTGCGGTTAGTTTTTAAGGCAACCATTCTTAATGCTGAGGAGCTATTTTTCAATCTCATGAACACCCAAAAACTTATTCTAATTTTTTCGGTTGCGTTTGCTCTGATACTGGTCGCTTGCCAACCAGCCAACAATGTGGCCCCCACCACAACTGCCGACACCCCAGACACCCCTTCCGTCGTCCGCATCGGCTGGGCTGGCAGTCCCGACTCGCTCAACCCCGGCGTAGCCATCTTTTCCCGCTCGTACACCATCTTTGAAATGGTGTATGACTCTCTCATGCGGCTGGAATTAGACGGCACTTACGCCCCCGAACTCGCCGAAAGCTACACCGCGTCCGAAGATGGCCTGGTGTGGACCTTCAAAATCCGCCCGAACATTCAATGGCACGATGGCACCCCACTGACCGCCCACGACATCGCCTTCACCTACAATTTTTACCAAACCCACGAGGATTTCCCGTACCTCCCCGTGTACACCACCTCCTTCGCCTCCGCCGAGGCCCCGGATGACACCACCTTCGTCCTGACTCTCACGGAACCCCTGCCCAACCTGTTCAGCCAACTCATTTACCTATACGTCCTCCCCGAACATTTATGGAGCGGGCTGGAAGGCAGTGCCGCGGCCGAATTTCAAAACACCGACATGATCGGCAGTGGCCCATTCACCCTGGTGGAATTTATCCCGGATGAATTTGTCCACCTGAAAGCGAACCCCAACTATTACGCCGCTGGACCAAAAATTGACGAAGTCATCTTCCAAACATACACCCAACCGGACGTCCTCGCCCAGGCCCTTGTCACCGGACAGGTGGACTTGATTACGGAAATTCAAGGCACTGCCGTCGCTTCCCTCAAAAATGCTGAAAACGTGGCCGTGGTCGGAGGAGCGCCGTTATTTTTAGAGACGACCTACATCTCCTTCAATCAGATCGATCCCGAAAACTGTCTGGAAGGCACGACCTGTTCGGGACACCCCGCCCTGCGCGACCGCACCGTCCGCCTGGCGTTGGCCCACGCGACGGACAAACAAAAGATCATCGACATCACCATGCTGGGGCAGGCTTCCCCCGGCCTCAACCTGATCCCGCGCGGGCAGGTGCCCTGGTTCAACGACTCGATTCAGGATTATGCCTACGATGTCGCCCTTGCCAACCAACTGCTGGACGACGCGGGGTATCTGGACACGGACAAGGATGGGATTCGCGAAATGCCCGGGGGCGGGCAACCGCTCATCTTCCGCGCGTTTGGCCCCAACGACATGGTCTACGTCCCCCGCATGGCCGAACTGACCAACGAAATGTGGCTGGAAGTCGGTGTGAAATTAGACATCCAAATCTTCGATCCTGATTCTTTGTGGTCTATCTGCTGTCCCGAACACGACTTCGACATCCTGTTTTGGGGCTGGGCCTCCGACCCCGACCCGAAAAACCTGCTAAACGTGATGGTCTCCACCGAAATCGAATCCGGGAATAACGACACCGGCTACTTCAACCCCACCTACGACGACCTCTACGCCCAACAAGCCGTGGAACTCGACCCCGAAAAACGAAAAGCGTTGATCTGGCAAATGCAACAACTCATGTTTGACGATGTCGCCTACCTCGTCCCCTTCTACCCCAACGCCACGCAAGCCTACCGCACCGACCGCTTCACCGGGTGGCTGACCCAGGCCAATCGCATTGCGCTTGAAGATATCAGTTCATTGCTAGTAATCACACCTGTGAAATAGTCACCTTAAGCTTTGGAACGGCGTTGTTAATTCTATAACAACGCCGTTCTACATTCCTGCACCTCCCAAAAAACCAGAGCGTCATAAAAAGGTATCGGAACTTTCTACTCTAGACTGAACGGTTACACAAAAAGATTAAAATAATTTAATGATGGGGATAATCGTGGTAATATTTTTCCGAGCCGTTTGTGCTCAACATCACCACCTGGAGGAATTACATTGAAACACACCCCCTTCACCCTTATTAGCATTTTCATCTTGTTACTGCTAGCGAGTTGCCGTCCTGTCGCGACAGAACTCCCACCTACTCCTACAGGGACACCAGATTTACGTACGCCCCTAGCCTTAACCGCAGAAGCCCAAACCCAACTTGCCGCCGATGCCCAGGCAACACTCGATGCCCAGGCAACCGATGATAGCCAGGCCGCCACGGCGGCTTTTGAAGCTTCCGCGACAGCCGACAGTTTGAATGCCACAGCCACCATTGTCATGCAACGCACAGAAACCAGTGGAACAGCCCAGGCCAAAAATACTCAGACCGCGGCCACGCGGCAGGCAGGGACTCAACAAGCAATCACAGCAGCGACCGAACAGGCCCAACCTATGGCCGATTTGCTGACCACCTTGCAAACGGACGGATGGCTCACCTCCACCGATGGCGAGTTTACCCCCATGATAGACTTTGATGAATCCTGGGCGCAAATCAACTGGTTTCAATGGTATCCAACTTTTTTATCACCAACCAGTTTTGTCATTCGAGCGGACATCACCTACGAATCCGCCAGTGATGTTGCGAATTGGTTTAATTCGGGATGCGGATTCGTATTTCGTTATGAAGACAATGACAACTTTTATGTCACCTTCATGAAACTTGACGGGAATGTCGAAGTGAGCAGGTGGCATAATGGATATGGCACCACTCTCCAAAACTCGTATTACGGCAAATTAGACCTACCGCGAGGAATCGCCGAAATGGTACTCATTGCGGAAGGCCCCTCAATCATCATATTAATCAACGGGCAAAAAGTTGTGCGATTGTCAGACAGTGTTTTTACGTCAGGCGACTTGTTTTATACACTCGTCTCCGGCACAAACAAAGATTTCGGCACCCGATGTAAAATGACAAATGTAGGTTTATGGGAATTGAAGTAGCTCACCGCCCGCCCCACAAACCAAACCCCGCATTCCGTCTTGCCTCCCGCCGGGCATGTTGCTCGCGAATCTGGCGAACGTGATCTACTTTTTCGGCAATGGCCGCCTCGATCCAGAGGCGGCCTTTTTCTTCGGTCGCCACACTGCCCGCGCCGTACGCGCCCGTCGCGGTGTCGTCGTCCCACGGGGGGTTGGCAACCAGTGCGCCCGCTTCGACCCAGTCCATCATGTACGAGGGGGTGGCAATAAAATCGGTCTCGTCCACGCACCGATCCATGTGAACCAAATCCGGGCGGAGGTGCAGGATCATGCTCGTTTCCAGTTCCCCCGCGTGGCCCATGCCCCCCAGTGCGGAAGTGCGGTATTTGTTCAGGGCCTCGACCCCGATCCGGTCGGAGGTGTGGAGCCAGGCGGTGGCGGCAAAAATCCGGCGGTGGCGTTCCCCGGCATATTTGACGACGGTGACGAGGAACGAGCAATTCCCGCCATGCCCGCTGATGAAGTAGAACTTGTCAAAGCCCTGGGCAACCCACACATCGAGCGCCGCGAGCCAAAAATCTTCAAACGCCCGTCCGCCCGCGTTGAGCGTGCCTGCGAACGAGGCGCGATGGGTGCTGACCCCATATGGGAACGCGGGAAGGGTGATCACTTCCCCTGGCGCGGCGGCCACGGTGCCCCGCGCGATGGCGTCAATGATCAGGGTGTCGGTGTTCAAGGGGAGGTGGTAGCCGTGCTGTTCGGTGTGGCCGATGGGGATGAGGAGGACGGGAGATGTGGAGTTCGTGGGTTGGATTGGTTGTTGGTTTGTTGGTTTGCTGGTTTGTGGATTTGCCGCTTTGCCGCTTTGCTGACTTGCAGACTTGCTGACTGGGAGGGTGATGAGGGCATCGGGAAACGTGAAATAGTTGGGTTGGAAGATGCCTTGCGGGGCGAGGGCGTAGACGCGGGTGAAGCCGTCGTCGCGGAGAGAGTGGAGGAGGTTGGAGAGGTACGCGGCGAGGAGGGGTTCGGGGACGACGGCGTTGTACTCAACGCTACTACCGCGCCAGCCGTAGGGGATCGGGGGCAGTAACCCCGCGCGAGGGGGGTGGGAGAGGGCTTCCGCTAACGTTTCGAGCGGGTACCCTTCACCGAGGGGGATGATCAAGGGGGTATCGCGCGGGAGGGCGGCGATTTCGGGCCAGGTGAGATTTTCGTAGGGGAAAAATTCGGTGGGCATGGGGATTCTTGATGCGTGAAACGTGATTCGTGATCCGTGAGGGTGAGTTTTCTCGTTTCACGATTCACGCATCACGTGTTACGAATGGATGATGTACAATGCTTTCATTATCCAACATTCATCCCCTTCCTGCAAGGAGCACCTATGATTCGTATTTTATATTGTCCGCGTGAACGTGCCTGTCAAATGGACATGACCCCGGAAGACCTGCCGGAGGCATTACGCAACCGGGCAGGGTTGCTTTGGGTGGACATAGCCGGAGAGGAGACGGCGCAATGTGAACCGATCCTGCGAAAGACATTTGGCTTTCACCCGTTGGCGGTGGAAGATGCCCTGAGCGAGGCGCACGTGCCGAAGTTGGACGAGTGGGACGATTACATTTACCTGGTTTTGCACGACATTGTGCATCACGCGGGGGATTACGGACACACCCAACTGCCGGAATTGGACATTTTTTTGGGGCACAATTACATTGTGACGCATCACCAAATGATCATTCCCGCTCTGGAACGCACTTGGGTGCTCTTTTCGCGCGATGAACGGCTCCGCCAGGGCGGGCCAGATCATATTTTGTTCCGGCTTTCGCACGAGTTGGTGAAAGACCATTTGGACGTAATCGCGCAGGTGGAAGAGGTGGTGAACGAGTTGGAAGATCGGGTGTTTGATAAACCTTCGCCGGACATCCCGGAGAAGCTGTTCGATCTGAAACGGATGCTTTTACAAATGCGCCGGACGGTTGGCCCCCAGCGCGAGGTGTTTAACAAACTGGCGCGGGACAAACTGCCGGGAGTGGACAGCCGGGACAAGGTGTTTTTCCGGGATGTACATGATCAGGCTGTGCGCCTGTACGATTTGATGGAAAGCCAGCGCGACCTCGTCACCGGCACGTTGGATACCTACCTCTCAATGGTCAACAACCGGATGAACGAAACGATGCGGCTGTTGACGGTCATCACGACCCTGTTTATGCCCCTGGCGTTCGTGACGGGATTCTTCGGGATGAACTTTTTCCAACCCGTTTTGCAATCGGAATGGTGGACGGGCGCGTATTCCCTGGAGGCCTCCCTGGGGATCATGGTGCTCGTGCCGTTTTTGATGTTTTGGTGGATGAAACGAAAAGGGTTGGTCTAAAATCAAAGAATTTACATCGCCAATAGCGACAAAAACTCAAACACCAGATTCGCCGCCAACAATGCGGTGATGTCGCCATGGTCGTACTGTGGATTCACCTCAACCAGGTCAAAACCGACGAGGTTTAGCCCTTTCAGCCCTCGCACCATTTGCAACATCTGAAAACTGGTAAACCCGCCGACTTCGGGCGTGCCCGTGCCGGGGGCGTAAGCGGGATCGGTAGCGTCAATGTCGAGGGTGACGTACACCTTCCGATTCCCCATTTTTGCGTGAATCCGCTCGATGATGGCCTGGGTTCCCATCTCAAACGCTTCCCCAATCGGTATCATCTCCGCCCCCGCGCGGATCGCGTCCGCGTAATCGTCCGGGGCACTGACCGGGCCGCGAATCCCGATCTGCAAATACGCATCCCGATCAATCAACCCCTCTTCCACCGCCCGGATGAACGGCGTCCCGTGGCTGTACGGGAAGGCCTCCCCAAACTCCCGATTCCACATATCAGGGTGAGAATCAAAGTGAACGACAGCGAGCGGGCCATGTTTGGCCGCGTGGGCACGGAGAAGCGGCAGAGCCAGCGAATGATCACCACCGAGGGCAATCACGGTTACATCTTGAGCGAGAATCTCCCCAACCTCGCGAGTGACGTTTTCCATCGTGGCGCGGATATCCACCGGAATCACTTCGACATCGCCGTAATCCACGAGATTCAACTTATCGAGCGGGGAAACGTGGAGGATCGGGTTGTGCCCCCACAGCATCAACGAGGCCTCGCGAATCTTCCGCGGCCCGAACCGCGTGCCACTCCGATACGAGGTGCCGCTGTCGAACGGGATGCCGACGATAGCCACGTCCACCCCGTTCAAATCGCGGGTGGGCGTTTGCCGCATAAAGGTGGTGATGCCGGAAAAGGGTTGGAGGTGCGCGCCAAGCGCGGGGTTGGGGGTCATAGTTACTCCTTTGATTTAATGAGACGCGGAAGTACGCAGATTTTTTGATTTTACGTAGGGGAAAGATCAGGGGTCAGGTCAATTCCTTCCGCGGTGATGGAACGCCAGAGAGGGTGGCGAATGGAGGCCATCCAATTCCAACGGTCTTGAGTGTAGGGAAATAGATTGAAGATCACATCATATTCCAGGGATAGGTCATATCCTACATCTCGAATCTGAGCTTTCAAATCCCCAACTTCATTTTTGGTAATAATCAACATATCAATATCTGACTCTTCTGTATCGTCCCCTCGTGCTTTAGAGCCAAACAAAGTAATTTGAGTCAATGAATTTGGGAAATCCGTGAGCAATTGAGTGATCAACTGGTTGATCACTTTTGAGTCGCGTAGAGAGAGATGTTCGAGATTCATAAATTCCCCTCTCTCTTAAGGTGCTCAATGATCAGTTCCACAAACTCTTTTGTTTGTTGAAGCAGTAAACGTGCCTCCTCTTCGCTTACTCTGACCACCAGATCATAATCCACCTCATTTCTCAGCTCGAAAATCCTTCTAAAAAGTTTGCCATATTTAGCCTCTATGAGGCCTTCTTTGACAAAATTTTTCTGAAATGTGGCTAAAACTCCAATATGTTTATTTCGGGTCAACCCTTTTGTAAGCAACAAAGCACTCGCCGTATAAAAAAAGGCATAATACGACCGATTCACACTAGTCCCATAATAGCCGCCAGAAACCGTATAGGCGGCTACTTCAAGAGCTTCTTTGGCAGATTCGATGTAGAGTTTAATGAAGTAGCGATTATCTTCTTCCATAATTTAAATTATACCCGCGCGTAACCTTCACCCCACCTGCAGATACCAGTCCAAAAACCGTTCCATCCGCCCAAACGCGTCCAATTGCGTCTTTCGCATCAGGAATCCGTGGGGTTCGCCTGCGTAGGTTTTGTACTCGAAAGTTTTGCCCGCTTTGCGTAGGGCATCTACCCATTCTTCGGACGCCTCCGGGGGGACGACATCATCATCGAGACCGTGGAGGATCAGGACGGGTTTTTGGACGTTTTCGACTTGATAGAGCGGGGAACCGTCAATGTACTTTTGGCGGTTTTTGGCCGGGTGACCGAGGAAAATTTCGGTGTACAGGCGCAAATCCCGGTTGCACTGCGCCCAGGAACTGTACAGGTTGGCATCGCCGTATTTGCTCACTCCACAAGCGAAGCGGTATTCCGGGTCGCGGGAGAGGCAGAGGGCGGTCATGTAGCCGCCGTAACTCCCGCCGTAGATGGTGAGGCGCGCGGGATCAATCCCCGGCAGGGTGCGGAGGAAATTCGCGCCGTGCAGGCAGTCTTGCATGTCGCCCTTGCCCCAATCGTCGTAGTTGGCGTGTTCAAACTCGAACCCATACCCCGTACTGCCGCGGTAATTCGGCGCGATCCAGGTGTAGCCTTTGGCGAGAAAATATTGGGCGAGGATGTCCCAATCCATCACGTACTGCGACGAGGGGCCACCATGCGGATGGAGGACTGCCGCGCCATTGGGTTTGGCCGGGCGATAGAGAAACGCGGGGATTTCCAGCCCGTCGAAACTCTTGTACGACACGATTTCCGGGGTAACGAGCGCGTTCCGGGCGAGGGCGGGGAGGTTGGAGAAGGTTAGTTGGGTGACGGCGCGGGTTTCCACGTCCACACGGTAGAGGTCGGGGGGTTGGGTGGGGGATTCGTATTCGAAGGTGAGCGTTTTCCCGTCGGGCGACCAGTTGGGGCGGGAATGAAAGCCGCCGGTGGAGCCGAGGAAGGTCGGTTCGCCGGATTGGGCGTCAATGAGGGCGAGGTCAAACGAGCCGTTGCGATTGACTGAGCAGGCGAGCCGCGTGCCGTCGGGCGACCACGCGAGGTCCCCGGCGTCGTGGCTGAGGTGGGTTAACTGACGGAGGCCCGTCCCATCCGGGCGGATGAGCCAGATTTCGTTGAAGTCCGGTTGTTCGGTCAGGAAAGCGATCACGCCCCCATCCGGTGACCAACGCGGCGACCACGCGCGGATTTTCGGCGTGCCCACCAGTTCCCTGGAATTCTCCGTTTCTACGTCCACGATCCGCACATCCAACCGATTCAAATCGTCAAACGGTCGCCAGACATACGCCACCTGTTTCCCATCCGGGGAAGGGCGCGCGTCCCAGGCATCCCCGCGCAGGTCTGTTACCAAGGGGCGGGGCCAGCAACCGTCGCGGTCAGTGAGCAATAACTGAACGGCATCCTCTCTTTCCACGGAGACGATCAAACGCTGGCTGTCCGGCATCCAGACGGGCGATGATCCTGCCGAAGCAAAGCTGGTGAGTTTTTTGGTTACACCCCCCGCCCGGGGGACAACATGCACATGCCCTTCCACGCCAAACGCTAACCAGTTGGAATCGGGCGACCACTGCGGAATTTCATCTGACCAATAAGCGACTAGCCCCCGATTCGTGGACACGCGTTCCGGCCAGCCCCCCGTCGCGGGCAGGGTGTACACATCCGAAAGCCCCTCCCGATCCCAGATAAAGGCAATGGTTTGCCCGTCCGGGGAGAGACGGTGGTTGCGAATGCGGTTATGGGCGGTGATGAGGGAGAGGCTCCAGCCTTCGGGAGCTTTGAGGTCGGGGCGGGCGAGGGAGGGCCAGCCGTTACGTTCGTATTTTTCTTCGAGTTTGAGTTCGGGGTGCATGGGGGAGGCTCCGAGAGATGATAGTATCAAAAGAAGAATTTAGAGAGTGAAATCATATCATGGATAAGGGTATTTTCAGGCTTGCCAATTGTTGTATAATTTATCTAAACTAATCATTCGTGAGTAGAGAAGTATGCCAACTGCAATTTGGATTGGGCCATACCGTTTTTATTTTTATTCATATGATTGTGCTGAACCACGTCATATGCATGTGGACAGAGAAGATTTGAGTGCAAAGTTCTGGCTTGATCCTGAAGTATCTTTAGCAGATAATCATGGCTTTAACCGCAAAGAACTTCGAAAAATTGAACACTTGATGCAAGAAAATGTGGAGATATTGAGACATGAATGGGATCGCTTCTGCAACCCTGACCCTAACCTTACCTAGAGTGGTGAACATAATGATCACAGAGGACACTTTATCTGTTGATCTCGAAGATGGGCGCACCATTTCCGTGCCTATTGGATGGTATCCGCGTCTGACATACGGCACGCCCGCCGAACGAGAAAATTTTCAAATCAGTGGCGCAGGGTATGGGATTTATTGGCCCGAATTAGATGAAGATATTGGGATTGAAGGCCTGCTATTAGGTAAAAAATCTTTGGAGAGTCAAAGCTCTTTTGAGCGATGGTTGCGAAATCGCAAAACCACGCAATAAATTTTCATTCGACAAAGCGGAGTTTCTTGTACGAAACTCCGCTTTTCATTTAAGTTATAATTCCAAAACTTCAGGTCCCGTCCCACACAGCCATGATTGGCTTTATGCCTCATTTTTTCTGAGACGGATTTTTTTCTTCAGGATTCCTCATGCCTCAAAAACAAAAAACTGCCCCCGCCAAAACCTCCTCTCTCCCCACCCCCAACGGCCAACCCGCCCCCGAAAAATTCAAGTTCGATACCTTTCCCCTCACCCGGGAAGAGGTTCTGCGCGACTATCGCTTGGGATGGGAAAGCCGCCACACCAGCCTGATCGGGCGGCGCGAGGTAATGGGCGGGAAAGCGAAGTTTGGTATCTTTGGCGATGGCAAAGAATTGCCCCAACTTGCCCTCGCCCATGCGTTCCGCAAGGGGGATTTCCGCTCCGGCTACTATCGCGACCAGACGTGGATGTTCGCAGTCGGAACAACCACCATCCAACAGTTTTTTGCCCAACTCTACGCGCACGCCGATCCCCAACACGATCCCGCCTCCGCCGGACGCCAGATGGAC
Source organism: Anaerolineales bacterium (assembly GCA_013359445.1). Classification (GTDB taxonomy): domain Bacteria; phylum Chloroflexota; class Anaerolineae; order Anaerolineales; family JABWBV01; genus JABWBV01. The sequence goes on from JABWBV010000161.1 coordinate 11,730, forward strand.
GCGCATTTCGCCTCCCACTCGCTCAACCCCGATGGCAGTTGGCGCAACCTGACCGAGATATATAACACCGCCTCGGACGTGTCCCCGACCGGGTCGCAGATGCCGCGCCTGACCGGGTTGGCGTATGCTTCCAAACTATACCGCCACCTGCCCGAACTTCACGAACTCACCCAATTCTCCCGGAACGGGGACGAGATCGCCTGGGGGACGATTGGCAATGCCTCGTGTGCGGAAGGCATGTTTTGGGAAACGGTCAACGCGATTGGAGTCCTGCAATGTCCGGCGATCATTTCCATTTGGGATGACGGGTACGGGATTTCTGTCACCAACGACATTCAGGTGACGAAAAACAACGTGGGGGAATTGCTGAAAGGGTTCGCCCGCGAGGGAGATGGCCCTGGCTACCAGCATTACACCGTCAAGGGGTGGGATTATCCTGCGCTGGTGAAAACCTACTTGCAAGCCGAGCAAATCACCCGCCGCGACCATGTTCCCGCCCTCATCCACGTCGTCGAAGTGACCCAACCCCAGGGGCACTCCACGTCCGGGTCACACGAACGCTATAAATCCGCCGAACGTCTGGCGTGGGAAGAAGAATTCGACGGGCTATCTCGAATGCGAAGTTGG
>JABWBV010000162.1 GCA_013359445.1 Anaerolineales bacterium
GACCGGGGTTTTTGCGAGCCGATTGAGTTCGCCCAGGCCGATGGCACGGCGAATGTTGTGTTGGGCATTTTGAAGATGACTCAATACTCGTTCGGTGATGTCTTCGGGGTCTTTGCTTTCCAGGAGTTGGGCGGCGTAGTAGGTGAGCACCAATCGGGTACTGCGCTGGTAGACGCGCTGTTTGGTTTTGCGATCAAAAACGGTGCGTGTGCCCTGCGGAATGTTGAAGAGTAAACTCAGGGTATGGTTGTCGGTTATTTCGCCGCGCACCTGGGTAAGGGCTTGTTTAAGTTCATTGGCGATGGTGCCATCTTGATTGTCGCCGAGATAACGTTTGGCCCGGGCGGCAAACAGGGCTTTGATCTTGTCGAGGACTTGTTCGCCCACCTGGTCCCAGTCGTCTACGGTCAGGTTGTTGATGGAGATTTCCAGGGCCTCGCGTAAACTGCGTTCGGCGATGGCAACGACCCGGCGCATGGAGGCCGTGGCGAGGTAGGTTTCCATTTGGCGGATGATAGCTTCGGCTGCGGATTCGGTGTCTTGGTCCAGATCGCGCTTGAGTTGGTAGTCGATTTTGATCGGAACCCGCAGAAGTCCGGTCAGTTCGGCTTCGACATTGCGTGGGGTTTTCGGACCGGCGTCTTCTTCATCTTCCTCGCCGCCCATGCTTAACCCTTCCATGTAAACTTCGAGGGTATCTTCCCGCTCTTTGAGTTGTTTTTCCAGGCTTTCCAGGGAGGTTTCCAGCAGGTGGTCTATGGTGCTGAGAATGTGTTCTTCTTCTGCTTTGAGGGCTTTTTCTGTGACATCCAGCAAGACAGACAGGACGGAGTCGGGGGTGGTGCCGGCTCGTTTTTTGAGGTCCTGATGCACCAGTTGGACGGTGTAGGAGGGGTAGAGCATATTGCCAAAGATCAGCGGCGGTTGGGTTTGTTCAAGCCAGGAAAGCAATTTCCAGGGGCCTTCATCGTCTTTGAAGGCTTCGGGCACCCGCCGTTCGACTTCCACTTTGAGCATGTCGTTGACATCATCGCTCAGGTCATCTTTGGTCAGAATCCGGTCGCGCTGTTCATAAATTAACCCGCGCTGTTTGTTGAGCACATCATCGTATTCCAGAAGATGTTTACGGGTATCAAAATTGGCCCCTTCGACACGGGTTTGCGATTGTTCAACCATGCGGGAGACCAACCCCATTTCGAGGGGGAAGTCTTCGTCTACTTTCAGGCGTTCCATCATGGACTCGACTTGCCCACCGCCAAAAATTCGCATGAGGTTGTCTTGCAGGGAGAGGTAAAATCGGGATGAACCGGGATCACCCTGACGGGCCGCGCGCCCGCGTAACTGGTTATCAATCCGGCGTGAATCGTGCCGTTCGGAGCCGATGACATGCAATCCCCCGAGTTTTTTGACCTGTTCGCTTTCGTGCATGTATTTCAGGAAGGCGTTGATCTGTTCGTCGTAAATGCCGTAGTCGGCGGGCGAAAGTTTGCGGAGGGTGGTTTCTTTTTCTTTGAGGGTCAGGTCGTAGGCGTTTTCGTTCCCTGCGCGTTTGAGCACGCGGTTGACTTCGGAGAGTACGTCTTCGGGGAGTTCGCCGCCGAGTTTGATATCGACCCCACGTCCGGCCATGTTTGTGGCGATGGTGACCGCCCCATAGGCCCCGGCACCCGCGATGATTTGGCTTTCTTCCGTGTGTTTGCGGGCATTGAGCACTTCGTGAGGAACCCCGTTTTTGAGGATCGCCGTCAGCCGGTCTTTGAATTCAGGCGCAAGGCCTAAAATGCCGAGCAGACGCTCCAAATTTTCCGAGGAAACGATGCTAAGGGGCACGTTGAGTTCACGGCTCATTTGGGCGATTTGTTTGGCTGGGAGCAGGCCCAATGCCCGGTTGAGAAATTCAAGTTCGGGAATTTGCCGCCCGTCGAATTCTTTTTTGTTTGCCGTCATCCACGCGTCGCGCAGGATCAGCACCTGGGCCAGTTTTTGGATCGGGTCCGCTTTCAGGCGGGAAGAGAGACGTTCGGAGAGTTCGACGGAGGTGGTTCCGACCAGGAGGGGGCGTCCCATCGCGTGGTATTCAACGATTTCGCTCACAATGGCGCGGAATTTGGCCTCTTCGGTGCGGTAGATCACGTCAGGGTAGTCTTTCCGTTTGAAAAAGAAGGGGATGTTTGGCGTGTCTTTGTGGGCGTAGTAGGTGTATTTGTAGCCTTCTTCGTCCTTCGCCGTTTGGGTGGTGAGCGGCCAATGTGGGCGTAATGCCTGGTAATCCAGGTTGGTGGGCATCTCGGTTACTTCGAGCTTGTAAATTTTGTCAAATTCTTCCGCTTCCGTGGCCGCCGTACCCGTCATGCCCGACAGTTTTTCGTACATGCGGTAGTAGTTCTGGATTGTGATGGTCGCGTAAGTGACGTTTTCACTTTCAACTTTGACCCCTTCTTTTGCTTCCACGGCCTGGTGCAAACCATCGGACCAACGCCGCCCGGGCATTAACCGCCCCGTGTTTTCATCCACGATGACGACCTTGCCGCCCTGAACGAGGTATTCTTTGTTGCGTTTGTAAATAAATTGGGCACGGAGCGCCTGTTCGAGGTAGCCCAGCAAACGCGCCTGTTCGGGGGTGATGTCCTCCGGGCGGTCAGGGTCCCGAATGGGTTCGCCGAGAATCTGTTCGATGTGGATTTCGCCGATTTCGGTCAGGGCGATGGAGCGGGACCGTTCATCGACATCGTAATCTTCCGGGCGCAGTTGGCGAACAGCTTGGGCCATTTTGTAATAGCTGTCCGCATCATCGTGCGAAGGGCCAGAGATAATGAGCGGGGTACGGGCTTCGTCGATGAGCACATTGTCTACTTCGTCCACGATCGCAAAGTAATGGCCGCGTTGCACCCGTTCATCCAGGGTTTGTTTCATATTGTCGCGCAGGTAATCGAACCCGTATTCATTGGTGGTGCCGTAGGTGATGTCGGCGGCGTAGGCCAGTTTGCGCGGAACCGTTTCGAGTTGGTGCTGATCTTCAAAAGTGGATTCTTTTTGTAAATTGACCAGATAAGCCAGTTTTCCATGATCGGTGCGGGCGGCCATTTGTAACACGCCCACCGACAGCCCCAACATCTGGTAAATGGGGGCCTTCCAACGGGCGTCGCGCCGCGCCAGGTAATCGTTCACCGTCACGAGATGCGCCCCCCTTCCGACTTGAATGTTCTCGAACGGGGTAAAGGTCCACGCGTCGGGGTTTTTGCCCCACCGTTCGCGCGCCCGCTCCACCCACACAGGATTAAGGGCCAACGCATTCAGGTACAACGGAAGCGTTGCCACGAGCGTTTTCCCTTCCCCGGTTCGCATTTCCGCAATCCGGCCATTGTGGAGCACCATCGCCCCAATCATCTGAATATCGTAGTGGCGCAGACCGATGGTTCGTTTGCTGGCTTCACGGACGGCGGCAAAGGCTTCCGGCAAGATGTCCTCCAGTGTTTCCCCCTTGGCCAGGCGGCGACGAAATTCATCCGTTTTGGCGCGCAACGCGTCATCGCTGAGTTTTTCAAAGGCCGGTTCGTAGCCATTGATTTCATCTGCAATTTGCGCGAGTTTATTGATAGTGCGTTTGTTGGGGTCGCCCCCGAGAAATTTGACGAGGTTTTTAAGCATAAGAGATTCGGTAAAAGGAACTGCAAAAAGGAGATAGGTAATTGTCAGACGAAAGATCACTCGCCCAAATGACAACAACAGGCCGAGATTATAGCACGGGGAGGAAAAAAAGACAGAACCCGCCCCCCTTCACAACCGGGTTCTGTTGGAATTCTTATGGAGCGTTTAGGAATCGCCCTCACGCGCAAAGCGGGGAAAGCTCGAATTTTTCGGAACTTCCAACGCTGGATGCTAGGATTCTTTGTCGGCCCTTTGCCCCGGAACCGATGCGGGACTTCGTTCGATGACCCGCAAAGCGACCATCCCCACCAACAACGGCAACCAAAACGTAAAGCCACGGTAAGCGAGCGTGATGACCGCCGCCGACCCGAGTGGTACGTTCAAGGAGCGCAGGGTCACGGTCATGATCCCTTCGACCACCCCGATCCCCGCGGGGGTGGGGGACACGATCAGGAACAAGTACCCAATCGCAAACCCGGCAATCAGGGTTCCTGGCGAAAAAGGCGTTTTAAACGCCAAAAACATCAAAAAAAACACCGTGAGCAACAAAGCCCGATTGCTCAAGGCAAGTGCAAAAGGCCAGGCCAGCGTCGCCGGGTCCTTGCGAAAATCTTCGCGCAATTCGAGCAACCCACTCGCCGCATCATGGGCAAATTCGTGGGCGCGCTGTTCGGACAGGTAATCCCGCCGCAGGAAGGGGTGGAGCACACGGTTGATTGCGCGGGTGGCCGCAGTCAGTGCCCGGTTGAGGGCGTGTTCGGACCGCATTCCCAAAATTAACACAGTTGCCAGCATCCCTGCCAGCAGAACCACAATCCCCGTGGCGATCAATTCTGCCGCGGTCAAATCGTTGCGCCGGAAGAGCACAATCAGCCCAATGACGACGACGCATAGAATGGCGAGGTATTCGAACAACAAATTGATCATGCCCGCGAGGGTCACACGGATCGGCGAATAGCCCCTTCGTTTGGCCTGCGCGGCAAACAACGTTACCCCCCCTAAAATCCCGCTTGGGGTGACGACATTGACAAAGGTCGCGGCCGCGGCAAGGACAAATAATTGCTCAAGGGGTTCAAAAATACCCAACGCCCGATAAATTGCCCGGTAGGACGCCGCCACATTTACCAACCAAAAACCTTGTACGACCAGCGCCAGCAAAAGAAAGCGCCAGTCCCCCCGTTGAAGGGTTTCAACGACCGCTTCTACCTGTGCGAAGTTGGTGATCAGAAACACCACCCCGAAAAAAAAGACAACCGCAATGATGAATTTTCGCATAAGTCAGGGAGCAATGAGAGAGGTTGGACCTGCAAACTGGTTCGCGGTGGATGAAAGGTTCAAACGATTTGTTTGAGTTTTTCGAGCAGTTTTTCTGGTTGTTTGGCAAAGGTATGGAGAGGAATGCTCCCCGTCGATAACCCCACCAGGATTTCATTTAGCGCGTGATTGATCGGAGTTTGAAGCCCCAAACGTTTTCCGTGCGCCGCCACCGCGCCGTTGAGCGCGACAACCTCACTCTGGGGGTTGCCGCGGTGCAGATCGATGTGCAACGAAGGCATTTTTCCGCCCCGCCCCCCCCCAATGGCTTTTTTTAGAATGGGCTGTGCAAGAGGAAGGGGTAAAAATTGCACAGCAAAGGCGAATAAGGTCACAGGCGTTCCGGGGAGCGAGGTGACGCGCACGCCCAACCCCTGCATAACGCGGAGCGCCTCGCGTTGTTGTTCCATTTCCACCCAAACCAACCCCGGATGGCTGAAGATATCCGCGGGGGAGAGGTCCAAAATTGCGGAGGTCGCGTTAGCGGTCAAATTCGTCATCAGTTTCGACCATTTCATATCTGCGGGATGAGGATACAAGACCGGGCGTAGTCCAGCCTGCGCCATCGCGGCGTGGATGCGTGTAGTCAACCCCGCATTGGGCGAACTTGCCTCAACCGCAATCCCCAACCCCCGCAACCGCTCCACCGCTACGATCCCCGGCCCTGGTAAGCCGATTGCCGTGGTCACCGTGCCCGCGATCACCTTATCTGTGCCCAATGCGTCTGCCAGTAAAGGTTCATTATCCACGCCGTTTTGTAGGCAGATGATGGGAGGCAATTGAGCGGCGAAGGGCATCAGCGGGTGGAGTGCGCCCTGGGTGTGGTAGGACTTGACGGAAAAAATCCCCGCATCAAACGGCCCCTGCGCCAGGGCTTCTTGAATGCTTGGGACCAGTGTGGGTTTCAGCACGTGTTCGCCGTCCGGGAGGCGCAGGGTCATGCCACGCGCCCGAATTTGCGCGACCGCTTCCGGGCGATCTAAAAAGACCACTCGCTGTCCGCTCAGTGCGAGGCTTCCCCCTACATAACTGCCAATCGCCCCCGCGCCAATAATCAGAAATGAGAGGGGGGGGGTAGAACTCACTCTAACTGCTCCCTGGCGACCAGCATTTGAATTTTCTGGGCTGTATCGCTGACTTGTTGGTTCGTTGCATGGAGGTGGGCCAAATCATTTAATGCGGTGATTAACCAGCGATTGCGGGCGGGAAGATACGTCACCCGGCAGATGGCGGTATTCCCAAACGCAAAACGTGCCCCTTGGTGGTTGGGGAACGGGGAAATGCCCAGGGCCACTTTCAGCGCCATGTTCAAAATCCCTCCGTGGGAGGCGACAAAATAACGTCCGGGGGGGCGGTTGAGCAGGTTGGCGATAGCTTTCCCCCCGCGCAGGTACAGGTCCCATTCGGTTTCCCCGGTTCCGCCCACAGGGTGATGCAGGAACAGGTAATCCGGCTCGGGCGGGTAACGGTTTTCGGGTGTGGACCCGGCCCATTGCCCGTTATCCCGTTCGAGCCAGAGCGGGTCAGTTTCTACGGGGAGGGCGAATTTTTTCGCGACAGCCTGGGCGGTATCGTGTGCGCGGGTGAGCGGGCTGGCGATGATCTGATCGAATTTTTCCTCGCGGTTAGCGAGGTAATCGGCCAGAGCCTGAGCCTGAGTGCGACCCGTTTCGCTGAGCGGGAATTCCGCTTGCCCCTGCCAGAGGCCGTTGGCATTCCCTTCGGATTCGGCGTGCCGGACGAACATGATCTGGAACGAGCCGGGATCGTTCACCGGGGGTGGCTCGGGGAGGTGGCGATGATCGTTTACGCGTACGAGTTGCCAGCGGTATCGTTCGGGGGAATAGGTCAGCGTGGCGTGGGAGGTGTGATGAAAGGCAAACCAGGGACCTTCACTGCTTGGGTGGCATGGAATCCCCAGTGCAAAGTACAAAGCCATGTTCAAAATGACACCGTGGGCGACAACGAGATAACGTCCGGGGGGGCGGTCGAGCAGGGCGTGGAGGGCCTGGCCCGCGCGGAGGTAGGTTTCTATGCGCGATTCCCCTGTGTGCCCGGGGCGGTCATACGGGGTGTAATATTTTGGGGTGGCAGGATCGCGCAAGATTTCGGGGATTGAGAGTTTGTTCCATTCGCCATAGTCCTGCTCCATCCAGAGGGGTTCGGTTTCGACGGGAAGGTGTAGGGCCTCGGCGACCGCGTGGGCGGTTTGTTGGGCGCGTTTTAAGGGGCTGGCAATGATGGCATCAAATGTTTGGTTTTCTTGCGCCCATAGTTGGGCCAGGGCTTGCGCTTGCAAGCGTCCATTTGCCGTGAGGGAATAATCGTCCTGCCCAATGAACAGGTTCAGAATGTTCCCTTCGGATTCTCCGTGGCGGAGGAGGGTAAGGTGATGGGTGTGTGACATAAAAAAAGACTGATCCACCAGGGACACGAGGAAAAGCCTTTGCTTTCTTCGTGCGCTTTGTGGATCAGAGGGGCTCCCTATTGAGTGGTTATCCTAAATATTTATCGACGAGTAAGGCTAATTTTTTCCGCGTGTCGGCGGGAATGACTTTGGGGTTGGTGATGAGGGCGGTGGCAAGGGCTGTTTCGCACCCGCAATCGTGGAGCGAGGTGAGTTTTGCGGCCAGTTGGCGAATGGCTTCTTGAGCGTAGCGGACGTTTTTATTCAGGACGCGGATCACCATTTCGACAGTGACGGGTTCTTCACTGATGTGCCAGACATCGTAGTCGGTGACGTGCGCCATGACGGCGTAGCACATCTCGGCCTCGCGGGCCAGGAACGCTTCGGGGGAGGCGGTCATCCCGATCAGGTCCATGCCCCACGCGCGGTAGGTGTGGGACTCCGCGCGGGTGGAGAAGCGGGGGCCTTCGATGGTGATGAACTTCCCGCCTTGATGGACGGTGGCCCCTGTCGTTTTTACGGCTTTGTGCAGGTGCGCGGATAAATCGTGGCAAAACGGGTCGGCGACGCCAACATGTGCAACCAGCCCCTCGCCAAAAAACGACCGCGCCCGCCCGTGGGTGAAATCGAAAAGTTGATCGGGGATCACGAGATGTCCGGGCGCGTAATCCTGTCGAAGCGAGCCGCACGCGCTTACACTTATGATCCGGGTGACGCCCAACGATTTGAGGGCGTAAATATTGGCCCGGTAATTGATTTCGCTGGGGGATATGTGGTGTCCGATCCCGTGCCGGGCGAGAAAGGCGACGCGTTTCCCTTCCAAGGTCCCCACTACGATAGGGGCACTGGTTTTTCCGAAGGGGGTGGCAATTTCGTGCTTTTGCACGTCTTCCAACCCAGGCATGTCATACAGCCCGGAACCGCCGATTACTGCAAAGATAGGGGTCATGGAGGGTCTCCAGTAGGGTAAAGTGAGCGAAGGAAAAAAGGATGAAAAGGCGTAGGAGGGATGTTTTACGCTTTTCGCGCGTTTTATTAATCGTGATCTGTCGGATCGTCGAACATTTCTAAATACTGATCCAGGTTGGCGAGTTCCACGGAGTCGGTGATCGCTTTGGTGGGCTGTTCGGTCCGGCGAAAGCGGTCGCGAACCTCGGGCTTATCTTCGTCCTGCAGTTGGGCAACCGGACTTTGACCGTAAATGACCGGCACGCCAGCAAAGGAGATGACATCGCCAGGAAACAGGGCCACCTTGAGCACTTTTTCGCCGTTGACCGATGTGCCTCCGGTGGACTGCAAATCGACCAATAGGTATTGCCCTTTGACCGCACGGAGTTGAGCATGGTACCGGGAGATGCGGACCTCCTGGATCACCAGATCATTATCGGCCATGCGGCCAATGGTGACAATGTTTTTCTTGAGGGGAAAGACTTCCGCGCCGTTCACAATCAGAAACGCGTTGGCAGGGATTTCTTCGTGGTTTTTTTCTTGCGCCATCTGTGAACTCCTGGTCAATATGTTATAAGCGTCCTCGCGCTTTTTGGGATAGAACTCCCATTAGCTTAATTCGACGAGAAAATCTTCAAGGTGTGTGTGGTTCCATCGCGTGAATCAATAGGAGCATAAACGGGGATGTTTTATGTTCCAAATTGAGAACTACTACCAATCGTGACTGTCATATTAATTTCGCCAAACCCAATCAAATCGCCGGTGGTGAGTACGGTCGAAGTTAACAAGCGTTGGCCGTTAATGTAGGTGCCATTGGTAGAATTTAAATCCTGCAACCACCATTGGTTCAAATTATAGGCCAACCGTGCATGGTGGCTCGAAACCGTATCGTTGTTAATGGTCAAATCGTTGGTGGTACCGCGCCCCACATTGACCACCGCTTGAATGTAATAATACTCTTCTGCCAGTTCATCTGTGGAGGTCAGGGTAAGGGAAGGGATTTTCTGGTTACTGACCGCCAGCGCTTGTTGGCGCAGACTGGCCCACAACGTGTACAACGCCCATCCCAGAAACGCATACAAAGTAGCGGAGAGCAACATTCGCAGAATTAAAAGCACAATGCCGCTCATGTTACGAAAATGGCTCTGCCGAAAATCCCGGTTTTTGCATCGGGCGGGTTTCTTCAACCTCGTCCTCATCCTGCCCAAAAATTAATTCGACCCCGGCCAGCGATAACACATCTCCCCGGAACAGCACGCGCTGTTGGACCCGTTGCCCGTTCACAAACGTTCCCCCCGTCGAACCCAGATCGAACACCACAAACCGCCCATCCACCATCCGAATTTGGGCGTGTAAACGGGACACGCGCGGGTCATCAAAAATCAAATCTGCATCCCACTGCCGCCCAAGCGTGATCACCGGCGCTTCAATGGGAAAAATTTCCGTCCGGTCGTAAATCAAAAACGCGTTAATTAGCGGTGGAGCATACGTATGGGGGGAAATGGGCGGGTTGAAAGATTGCGTTTCGTCAGGCTGTTCGCTTTGAAAGTGCGCCGTCACTCGCACTTGCCCGTCCCGCAAATGGGTGTCCCCCAACATTTGCACCACAGGTACATGCAGAAACCGAATCGCACTTCCCCTCGTCGCTTCCACCAAATCGTTTGCCAGCGAAGCCGTTAGTTGACGGTTGCCGGTGCGCTCTCCTGCCTGATGGGTCGGCAAATAAATCCGGTACAAATCCGGGGCAAGGAGTGAAGGTTCTTCCTCCCCAATGGCGTCCGTTTGCAAATGCTCCCGCATCGCCTCCAACAAACTCGTTGCCAATTTATTATTTTTCCATTCACTGGGAAACAACCGCGCAAGACTCCCCTCCACCAATCGTTGTAATTGCGCTTCTACCTGGCTAAGTGTCGCTTTCATCGGGGCAATTATAGAGGAAGGCGCGAGAGAAGGCAAGTGCGCGGTAGCGTGACATAAGTTCTTGTATAATATCTCCATGACTCAAACCGCAGGCTTTTTTGAAATCGAACACACCGCCGATTGGGCGTTGACCGTCTTTGCGCCGGACCTGGCCGGATTACTGGAACAAGCCGCGCGCGGGATGTCCACCCTATCGGGCACCGCGCTCCAACCCGGCCCGCGCGGGGTCCAGGAACTCTCGATCATCGGTTACGACCCCGAACACCTCCTCGTCAAGTTCCTGACCGAAATCCTCCACTTCGAGCAAGAGGAATACCTGGGCTTTGAAGGATACACCCTCACCCTTCATGATCTAACCCTGACCGCCCGCCTGATCAGCGCCCCCATCGCCTCCCAACAAAAAGAAATAAAAGCGGTCACCTACCACAACCTCCAAATTCAACCCACCCCGCACGGCCTCGAGACCACCATCGTTTTCGACGTGTAAACATCCTCCTGACCAACCCCATGATCACCCTCCACGACCTCAAAAAAATTACCGACTACGAATGGGAAATCCCCCAAACCTATCGCGGCGATATGCGTGTCCCCGTCCGCATCTTCGCCACCCGCGAGCTTCTTGAAACCGTCCTCAAAGACAAATCTCTCGAACAAGCCGTGAACGCCGCCACCCTCCCCGGCCTCGTCGGTCACGTTACCGTCATGCCGGACATGCACCAGGGCTACGGCTTCCCCATCGGAGGCGTTGCCGCCACCCGCTACCCAGACGGGGTCATTTCCCCCGGCGCGATTGGCTACGACATCAACTGTGGCGTCAGGCTCCTTGCCTCCAAAATTTCCTATGACGATGCAGAAAAATACCTCGACAAACTTGCCACCACCCTAAACGAATACTGTCCAAGTGGGGTGGGAGAAAAAGGCTCAGTGCCCCTCTCGGAAAAGGACCTCGACGATGTGTGCAGGGAAGGTTCGAGGTGGGCGCTCCGAAAGGGGTTTGCCACCGAGATGGATTTGCGCCACACAGAGGAAGGTGGACGTTTGGAGGGGGCTGACCCGAACATGGTCAGCAAACGCGCCAAAGATCGGGGCCGCCCCCAGTTGGGCACGCTCGGCGCAGGCAATCACTTTATCGAGGTGGATATCGTCGATCAGGTGTTTGATGAAGAAGCCGCACAAGTAATGGGGCTGGAAGAAGGCTTTCTGGTGGTGCAGATTCACTGTGGCTCGCGCGGGTTCGGCCACCAGATTTGCACCGACTATGTGGACGATTTTCAGAAGGTTATTCACAAGTACGGGATCAAACTCCCCGACCGGGAACTGGTTTGCGCGCCGATGAACTCCCCCGAAGGACAGGCATACATGGCGGCGATGCGTGCGGCGGCGAACTATGCCTTCGCCAACCGCCAGATTCTCGCCGATCATATCCGCCGGGCGTTTGAGGATACCCTGAAGGGAAAAGTGCAAAACTGGCATTTGCATCAGGTGTACGACATTGCCCACAATATGGGCAAAATCGAAACCCACATGATCGATGGGAAACCCGTCAAGGTGTGTGTGCATCGCAAGGGCGCGACGCGGGCGTTTGGGCCAGGCGCCCCCGAATTGCCAGGGGAGTATCAGAGCATCGGACAACCGGTGCTTGTGCCGGGCAGTATGGGTACGGCTTCGTGGGTGTTGGTGGGAACAGAAGGGAGTATGGCCCAATCATTTGGCTCGACCTGTCATGGGGCGGGGCGGATGATGAGTCGGAGCAAAGCCAAAAAAGAAGTGCGTGGCGATCAACTGCGGAATCAATTGGAGAAAGAGGGGATTCGCATCCGCGCGGGGTCGCTCGCTGGGCTGGCCGAGGAAGCCCCTACTGCGTATAAAGATGTGGATGCGGTCGTCGAAACCGTGTCCGGGGCGGATATTGCCCGGAAAGTGGCGCGGCTTGTGCCGGTGGCGGTCATTAAGGGCTAAGGTTGAAGCTATGAAGAAATTTTTCCAGTTTTTTCTGGGCTTGTTTCTGTTGACCGCTTGTGGTTCTCAAACATCGCAAGAATTTCCGCTCAACGTACCGACTCCGGTGGGTACATTTTTCCAGCCGCCTACTCCCACGGGGG
>JABWBV010000784.1 GCA_013359445.1 Anaerolineales bacterium
CCTGACATGCAAAAATCCCCTGCCCCTTTGCTTCAACGGCTGTTTGAAGCGGTGTGTTATTCAACTTGAAAGGTTCAATTTGGATAAAGTCCAGCTAAGATATGCTCTGTTGATGTAGATATAAATTCGGCATTGCTTCGTACAGCATAAGACTTTTGCCAAATTACATTTGCAACAAAATTTCTTCGAGCAAAAACCTCATCAAGCAATACCTTGCAATAATGAATTTCATTGTCGTCAAGCTGTACCCAAATACTCCCATCTTCTGCCAGCAGCTCCCGTAACAGTTCGAGCCGGGGGACCATCATCGAAAGCCAGGTGCTGTGTTCCAGATTGTCGTCGTAATGTTCAAAGGCGGAGCGGGTGTTGTAGGGCGGGTCAATGTAAATGCACTTCACCTGCCCGGCATAGTAGGGGAGCAGGGCTTTGAGCGCTTCGAGGTTGTCCCCCTGAATGAGCATTCCCTCACCCCCAGCCCCTCTCCCGGCAGGAGAGGGGAGCGTCGCGAAACGGTAATCATATTCCGGCACGGCGTCCAGCAAACGATAGGGTACGGCCTGCGCGGTGGTCAGGGCTTCTTCCCGGTTCAACCAGTGCAAAATGGGCATATGAATAAAAAACCTCCAAATGGAATGGCATTATTTTACACGATATAAATCCCCTCCCGCACAAATCAGCCCATGTTAAAATGAGGTGACAGGGATTTAATCCCTATTCTGGAGGCGATACCATGCGTAAAATATTTTTCCTGGCTCTTACTATATTGTTTTCTCTTCTCCTAACGGTCTTGTTCGTCAAGGGATCGGCGAGTATGTCGGCGAGTATGGGATCATCCTCTATTGGTTGGCGTCAAAGCAATGTGAGCGGCTTTGGCACCCCAAACAACTTTTTTGCCACAGGGCTGGAAACCTATCAAGGCTATCTCTATGCTGGCACGTGGAACGACCAGGATTCAGCCGAGGTCTGGCGTACTTCGGATGGAACTTCGTGGGAATTGTTTGCACTTCCTGAGATATTTACAGGCACAGATATTTATGATTCCCAAGTGTTCGATGGGATGCTCTATGTAGGGAGGGGACAATATGATGCCGGGCCGGGCGGAGAAATCTGGCGCACGAATGGCATCAGCTGGGAAAAAGTCGTTTCCGGTGGGTTTGGCAATCCATCGAATGGGAATGTTATCTCCTTTGCAACCTATTCCGAGACCCTGTACGCGGCAACGCAGAATTTTGCAGGAGGCGCAGAAATTTGGAAAAGCTCGACCGGCGACCTGGGAAGCTGGACACCCGTTCACGCGTTTGGCGCGGGTGCAACGGGCAATGGCGGCTTTATCACGATGGAAGAATTCGGCAATGACCTGTACATCGGCTTCCACCGGGATTTCCTGGGCGAACTCTGGCGTACCGATGGCCTGACCTTTACCCCCGTCTTTACGGATGGCCTCGGCAACCCAAGCAACACCGCCATCACCGGCCTGGCGGAATTTAACGGTCAATTGTATTTGGGAACCCGCAATCTCGATCAAAGCGGCGAACTTTGGCGTTCCGATGATGGTCTGGCCTGGACCAATGTCTTCACAGGTGGGTTGGGAAACCCCGATAACGGGCGATTATACGGCCTGTTTGCCCATCAAGATCACCTGTACGCGGTGTTTTCCAACACAAGCACCGGGGCCGAAGTCTGGCGCTCCTCCGATGGGGAAACCTGGACACAAATCGCGACAAACGGCTGGGGAGATAGTGCCAATGATTATGCCGATTACGCTGATCATGGCGCGGCCGTCTTCCAGAATCAGATTTATATTGGCACCAGGAATACTGTAGAAGGTGGGGAAGTTTGGGTGTGGTCGCTCAACCAGGTGTTTTTGCCGGTGATCCTTCGGGAATAAAACCAAAGTAACTACTCACGTAGCGTAGAAGCTTCCGAAAAAAAGGATGGATGAGGGGGAGGTACCTCCCCCTCATCCATCCTTTTTTTCGGGGATTCTTTATGTGATCTGTGAGTAATTACAACGTCTTCATGTTTCACCGAACGCCAGAACCGTTCATTGAAGAGATCATCCAAGGGACGGCCCCGTCCATGCTCATGCAACATCCGGCGACTTCGACCACTCCTGATTTGGTCGGGATGAACCTCCCGCGCGCGCGCAATTTGGCTCGCGGTTTGGAGGCCTTTGGCGGCTTCCAGCGCCCCCTTCAAATTTGAAGGG
>JABWBV010000163.1 GCA_013359445.1 Anaerolineales bacterium
GCAAGGAGCGGGTATAGGGATGTTTGGGGTTTTCGAAGATTTCAAGCGTGGAGGAGCGTTCAACCTCTTTGCCCATGTACATCACGACGATTTCATCCGCAATTTCGGCGATGACGCCCAGGTTGTGGGTAATGAACATGATGGCCATATCTTGCGTTTCTTGTAACTCGCGCATGAGGTCAAGGATTTGCGCTTCGATGGAAACGTCGAGGGCTGTGGTGGGTTCGTCGGCGATGAGCAGGTCGGGGTGGGTGGAGAGGGCGATGGCGATCATCACCCGTTGGCGCTGGCCGCCGCTCAATTCGTGGGGGTAACTGTTCACCCGTTTTTCGGCGTTGGGGATGCCCACGCGGCGGAGCATGTCTACGGCAATGGCGCGGGCGTCTTCTTCGGAGACGCCGCGTTTTCTTTGAATGTTATCTCCCATTTGGTCGCCGATGGTTTTGGCCCCCACGTAGCGGTGCAAATTGACCGCTTCCATGATGTGGAAGCCTGCGGTGTAAACGGGGGTCAGGGAACTCATGGGTTCCTGGAAGATCATGGCTATGCGCCCCCCGCGGATGCGGCGGATGATTTCACTATCGGGATTGGTTTGGTCAATCCGCACTTCATTGATGGTTTCTCCGGTTCCATCTGACCATTTTTCGTAAAAGGTGATTTCGCCGGACATTTTGCCCCGTTTGGGGATCATGTTCATGATGGCTTTCGCGGTAATGGATTTGCCACAGCCACTCTCGCCGATGATGCCGAGGGTTTGGCCGCGATAGATGGTGAAACTGGCTCCATCCACGGCGTGGACAATGCCGTCGCGCACGTCAAAATCTACATGCAGGTCTTTAACAACTACCAAAGGGTCACGTTTTTCTTCAGTCATGGGGTTCTCTCTCTTTGGTTATTTACTATAGGGGTCCATCGCGTCCCGCAAACCATCGCCGAGCATATTGTAGGCCAGAATTGCGAAGAGGATGAAGGGAACGACAAATAAGTAGTGCGGGGCAAAACGAATGGCGCGGACGGTATTGGCGTTTTGCAGGAGGGTTCCCCAACTGACGGTTGGTGGAACCAGCCCCAACCCCAGGAAACTCAGGGCAGTTTCTAACAGGATCATATTGGGGATTTTTAAGGTCGCAATGACGATCACGTGGCTCATGGTGGAGGGGATGAGGTGGTTAAAGATGATCCGCCGGTCACTGGCGCCAAAACTTTGGGCGGCCAAGACATATTGCTCCTCCCGCCCGGAAAGCACCAGACTTCGGACTTGCCGAGCCAGTCCCCCCCACTGGATGAGCGCGAGCAAGATGGTGACCATGAAAAAGACCCGGGTTGAGGGCCAGTCCACGGGAACGGCGGCCCCTAACGCCAGGAAGAGTGGCTCCTGCGGAAAGGCAGAAAGAAATTCTGTGATCCGCATGACGATGACATCGGTCACCCCTCCGTAATACCCGGAGACCGCTCCCAACGTGACGCCCACTGCCAGGAAAACAGCGACGCTGAACAACCCAATCGCGAGGGAAATGCGTCCGCCAAACAGGAGCCGCGAAAACTGATCCCGGCCTAGTTTATCCGTCCCCATAAGAAAGACTTTTGCTTCCGGGGTGGCGGGGTCTGTGCCAAAGAGGTGGATGTCGGTGGGGATTAACCCCAAGACTTTATAGGGTTCGCCTTTGACAAAAAAGTAAATGGGATATTTCACGGTTTCATCGATGACGAACGTCCGGGAACGGGTTGCCAGATCAATTTCTTTTTTCAATCCATTGACATAAGGGCGCAAGGAAAAATTCCCTTCCAAGTCAGAAAACTGGAAGAACGTTGGGCGCGCTTCGATGTAATCGCTTTCGAGCGTTTTGCTATAAGGGGAAAAGAATTCGGCAAAAAAGATACAGACGAGATAGTAAATCGCGAGAATGATGGCTCCAATGACAGCCAAGCGGTTCTTGCGGAATTTCCACCACACCAGACTCCAATAACTTTGGCTGATCTTTTGTTTGTCTTCTTTCTTTTTCATACCAGGAAGTGCAACTGCTTCACTCATAATTCAACCTCCGAATCGTCGAAAAGGCCTAGTCGAGCCGCACGCGCGGGTCCATCCAGGCTAAAACCAGGTCCGTCACCAGGTTTCCAATGAGGAGTAAAAAGACGATCAGCACCAAAACCGTCCCGGCCATAAACATATCTTGCGAGATTAAGGCTTGAATGTATAGCGGGCCAATGGTCGGTAAACCGAGGACGCTTTCGACGAGCAGGTTACCCGCTAAAATCCCCGGAAAAGCTTCTGTCCCTAAGATCACGATCAGAGGGGTGATCGCCATTCGGACGGCATGACGCCAGATGACTGTGCGATGTTTTAGCCCACGGGCACGAGCGGCTTCAATAAACGCCTGACCGAAAGTATCCAACAAATTCCCACGCATAATGCGGATCGTTCCGGCGGTTCCTGTTACCGCGCCAATCAGCGCAGGCACCCACAGGTGTTTAAATAAATCGATGACTTTTCCCAGGCTCCAGGGCGCGTCTTGATATTGCTGGGAGAATAGCCCAACAACATCTTGTTTAAGAACGACGACCGCGACATATAAAATGAGCAGAGCTAACAAAAAGCCTGGAATGCCTAACCCCACAAAAGCCATCGTAGTAATCACTTGATCGCCCAAGGAATACTGATTGACCGCCGAATAGACGCCTAAGGGGATGGCGATGGCCCAGGTAAACGTCAGCGTTGTCAGCGATAAGATAATCGATAAGGTGAGCCGTTGTCCGATCAGTTCGCGAACAGGGCGTTCAAACTCAAAAGAAATCCCAAAATCACCCTGCACAAAGTTCGAGATCCAGAGCCAATATTGAGTGAGAATGGGTTTGTCCAGGCCATAACGCGTGCGATACTCTTCGACGCGCATCGTCGCGCTACGATCCCCCCGGGCCTCCAATTCTGCAATTTTCTGATCCATAAAATCGCCAGAGGGCAAACTGATGATAATGAAACTGACGAAAGAGACAACAATTAGCATAATGACGGCGTAAAACACACGCCGGATGATAAATGAACCCATCTCTTTTCTCCTTGCCTGCTATGCAGGTTGGACAAATTCAACAGTGAAGATACTCAAAATGTAATTACTCAGCCAGGACAGAGATTACCCCGAAAAAAGGGTGAGCAGTTACCTTAAAATGTCATCTTCCGATGGTATTGTAAGAATTTGATCCATGAACAGATCCTAAGCAATTTTTGCATATTAATTTCCGGCTCTCCCATTTCTGTCCCGTGAATCCCGGTAGAACCTAATTTCCTAAAAAGCAAGGCGGGAGACCTTTTAAAAAGTCTCCCGCCCAACTCATTTAAGTTTGTGGCAGGTGTTTGGGCACCTGCCACAAACTCTTTAAGAATTTAATCGTCGCGCAAGCTGGCTTCCATCCAGAATTGTTCTGGGTGCAGGTTGCCAGGGCTACCAGGTGCCCACGGGCCAAGGATGACGAGGTCGGGGATGCCATGGAACCCATTGCGAACGACCACAGGCATTTGCTGATCGCCAGAGCCGCCAATGATGAACGGGCCTTGATCGATGAGGATGCGGACCGCTTCGTAGAAGATTTGGTGCCGTTTTTCGATGTCGGGTTCAGCGATACCCTGGGTGTACAGTTGTTGCAGTTCGTACGCATAGGTCGTGCCAGGTTGAGGTTCCCAACCTTCTGCACCACCGGTTTCATAGTACTTGCCTTCCAGAGGCCATGCACGCGCTTCGCCACCGCGGAGGGGGAAGACCCAGTCGGGGAAGGTCCAGATGTCGAGTTCGGAAGCGTGCGAGTTGCGGATCATGAACAACCCTTGTTGGTGCCGTAAGCTCCAATCGGGTTGGCCGATGAGGTCATTGATGAGGGTGTTGACACCCACTTCGTTGAGGTTGCTGGCATACACTTCATTCGACAGGACGGGGATCACCTGACCGCCCCAGTCACCCTGGTCAATGACCAGCGTGAAGGGCGCGCCACTGGGCAGATCGCGCCAGCCATCGCCATCCGCATCCACAAACCCAGCCGCATCGAATTTCTCTTGCGCCATTTCGGGATCGTGTTGACTGTAAGCGTCGCGCCATTCTTCGTAAACGGCTTGCCCTTCGGCGCTGGCAAAGTGCCAGGCCTGCGGACTGATGGTGAAGCCGGTGGGATAGCCAATGCCGCCCCAGGCCACGTCAATCAAGCGTTGGCGGTCCAGCGAGTAAGCCAAACCCTGGCGGAAATCCTGGTTCTGAAGCAGAGCGCGGATTTCTTCGCAGGTGTCGGCATAGGTCTCGCAGTCGTTGAAGTTCATGTTGATGTTCCAGGCAGGCCAGGAACCAGCGCCGTTCACTGCGCCGGGGTGCAGGTAGTAGTCATTGGCATCGGCCTGTTCGAGCAGGAAGGGGATGTTGGTCGGGTCATCGGTGCCGCGGAAGGTGGCTTCGAATTTACCCTGGGAGACTTCCAACAAACGAGCCTGCGCGTCTGTGATCAAAACGGTGTGGATTTGATCAATGTAGGGCAGTTGATTGCCTTCGGTGTCTACTTTCCAGTAGTAGGCATTGCGGGTCAGGACGGTATATTCACCGGGAACAACTTCGGTGGGGCACCACGCGTGCAGACAGGGGTAACCGGCTACGTTCATCAGCCAGTCGCCGCCGTACACAGCATTGTGCAGGTCATCATAGGTTTTGGTGCTATCGTAATTGGGGTCGAATTGGGTCAGGAAGTGTTTGGGGCGTTCCATCGGGAGCCATTCCCAAAAGCCCTGGGCCACGACGAAGTTGGCGATGTAGTGCGGTTCGTTCCACTGCATGACCATGGTGTAGTCATCAGGGAAGGAAACTTCCATCGCGGAACCGTCGGAGTTGCGGCCCCAGAACGGAATGGTGACGTCTTTTTCTTCATCGTTGTTCGCCAGTTCCCACCAATAGGCCATGTCTACGGCAGGAATAAAATCCACACCGTCGGACCATTTGAGGCCCCGGCGGAAGTTCCAGGTCAGGGTCATCCCGTCTTCGGAGATTTCCCACGAGCGGAGCAGGCCAGGTTCGTAACCCGTGTAATCCGGTTTCCAGCGAACGGGCGGATCGTAAACGGTCATTTCGATGTTGCCCATGCCTTGCCACCAAGTGGTTTCGTGCCAGACACCACCATATTCGCCAATGCCATCCACCGGTTCGATGACCATGATGTCTTCGGCCATGGGCAGGCGTTCTTCAACGGGGGGCAGTTCGCCCGCGGCAACCATTTCGGCCAACATTGGGGCTTCGCCATATTCGGAACCTTCTTCCAAGACGACAGCCGTCGGGGTAGCTTCCGAGACAACAATTCCTCCACCTGCTTCTTCGGTGGGTTCTTCCGCAACGGGTTCTTCCGCAACAGGTTCTTCTGCGGCGGGTTCCTGGGTGGCTGTGCCACATGCAGTTAATACCATTGAGGCAACGAGCAGTAGACTGAGCAGGGTCCAAAGCCCAATTAATTTATTTGTGCGTTTCATATGCACTCCTTTAAAGTAGTAAATTGAAAACGATGAAAAGAATATGGGACAACGATTAGTTATTTGGGATCAGCATCACCTCCTTTTGACTATCCTTCGACCTGGGGCCCCCAAGATAGCACAAGTCCGGAAAGAAAAAAAACCACCTCAATATTAATATATGAAGGTGGTTTTTTAAACAGGTTTGTACAAGCAAAAAACATTTGGGGAAATGGGACTCGCCAATATGCACGAGCAAGCCCTTTCACTGGCGCATATGCAAACAAAGGAAACATAAATTTTGTTTGTTGCATCAGGGTAGCGTCTTTTTTAAAGTTATTGATTTGGGTAGTCATAATAAGCTTTAAAAGCACTTGTACATTTTTTCGGTCAATTGCCAGAGGCATTAAAAAATTGGCGCAGGTCCGGTTGTTTTTCGTCTGAGTAAATTGAGAGATACTTGTTGTTTACAAGGTGGTTCAATCAAGCCGCCTAATAAATCCAATAACATTTGAGCACCTTTAACACCAGAATCATAAAGATTCTGATCAATGGTACTCAGGTTATTGTAAACAGCATCCGGGATATTATCGTAGCCTAGCACAGACAATCTCTCTGGCACTTTCACATTCATTTCTTGTGCCACATCTAACACACCTAATGCCTGGGTGTCGCTTGAAGCGAAAATGGCTGTTGGCGGATCATCCAGGGTAAGAAGTTTTTTGGCCATTGTGCGAGCATTGATCCGACCGCGACTTCCTTCGATGACATAGGCCGGATTCAAAGGAATCTGATGTTGTGCCAGGACCTCCTGAAACCCTAAGTACCGGAGGCGCATGGCCGGGTGAAAAGGGGTATCCAAAAAATCACTGAGGAAGGCAATTTTGCGGTGCCCTAGTTCCACCAGGTGTCTGGTTGCAATCCGCCCGCCTTCATAATCATCTGCAACAATTCGACATAACTTGGGGTTTTCGGAATCAATGAGGACCGTGGGGATTCTGGTATCCGCGAAATTGTCGGCTTGCTCATTGGTCGGAGGGAGGGAGACGATCAACATGCCATCCACCCGCATCTTCCTCGAAAGGTCTTTGAAATAAGCGTCCTTCTGCCCCGGATTATCTACATTAAAAATGACCAGATCGTATTCGCTACTGGCAAGACTATGCTGAACCCCACGCAAACGTTCGATGTAAGATGGCAAAGTGATATAAGGTTGGATAATACCAATTGTTAAAGTACGCCCGATGGAAAGTTGCCGTGCAATTGGATTAGGAGTGAAATTAAGTTCTTCGATTGTCGCCCAGACTTTTTCTCGAGTTCCCTCTCGAACCCCCGAACTCTCATTCAACACTCTAGACACCGTGGCGATGCTTACTTTTGCATGTTTCGCCACATCACGAATTGTGGTGTTGGGTGGGGTATCTCTAAGCCTCATTGCTGTGTTCCCAAATTGGAACCGGTTACATTAGTAAGATTAACATAAATTAAATACCTTGTCAATAAAATTAAAGATTAAGAAGTACTCCAGTCCTGTTTTCCCCCGCAGAAGGCAGGTTGCACATCAATAGACCCTGTTTGGAGTATGATCACGTTAATCACACACATACGCGTGATGATCCATTTTCCAAATCTCCCATAGGAGGCCCTCATGACCACTTTCGCACGCGACCCCTGGGTGGACGTCAAAACCTATCACGGCTACCCTGCCGATCAGATCATCTCTGCCTTGCAAAAAGAAATTCGCCGCGGTCACGAAGAAAACGCGGTTTTCCTGGCCTATGAAATGATCCTCACTAGCCCGGCCCTGGAAGACAAACTCTGGCAACGCCTGATGGTCATTTCCGTTGAAGATGTCGGGTTTGGAGAACCCAACGCGCCCGTCCTCCTCAACGCCTTATACCAAATGGTGCTGGCCTTTGACCGCAGTTTGGGCGAACGTAAACTTTTCGCCGTACATGCCGTGCGCTATTTGTGCAAATGCCAAAAAGATCGTTCCAGCGATGAGATGATCGTCTGGACCAAACTCGCCTTTGAACGAGGCCAGCGCCCGCACATCCCCGATTACGCCCTCGACATGCACACCGCCGAAGGGCAAGCCCAGGGACGCGGCATACAACATTTCTTTGAGGTCGGCACCCAACTCCACCCCGAACAACCGGCGCGAGAGATGATCTATCGCGATCGGATTATGGAAATTTTGAAGGAATGGGATCAGGCCCCGGAGCCTCACGCCCCCACAGCCACACCTCACGAAACCGGACCGTCGTCCCGTGCGGATAGGCCCCCGGATAAACCAGCCGGTTGATATGCCCAATGGCATGGACCCCAACACGCAACGCCTCAATCGTAGAGAGTTCACAGCCCCCCGCGTAAAGCCAGGTTTTCCCATCGCCACTGCAAAACGCAGATAACCAGCGTTCGCGCCGTTCCAACCGCAACACGATCCGTTTGCCGGAAATCCGCCCGCGCCCGAACACCATATCCGTATTATTCATAAACCCGCGCAAGATCACGTCTTCGGGACTGCGGCCCCCAATTTCCAGACAAAACCAATATTTTTCACTCAACCAGATCAATAACCCACCCATCGCGGGTTTATCATCCCGCTCCGGGTCAATCCTCGTTTGCAGGGTGAAATCCCCCCGCAAAGGGGTTTGCCACAACAAACGGGGCGCACTCCGATTAATGTGATGGAGATTCCGCTCGTTGGCGGCGCGGATCACCAACCCTTTTTGAACCTGATACGCACAATCCCCAAACGGATCGTGCCAAACCCAGCCCTCAGCTAGCGGATGCTGAAAAACCTCGTGATGCAAAGGCGGATGATGCAACCCGCTCACTTCCGCCGGTACCAGGCACCACTGCCGGAACGCCGCCCGGTGCGTTTCGGGGTGCGCCTGTTGGTACTCGCGGACAAACCGCCGAAAAGCCTCCGCCGTTTCCAAACTTTGTTCAAGTCCACTCAAAATCTCATACGCCTGATACGGAGTCTGAAAAAGCACCCCCGGCAGAGTCAGCACCGCTTGCTGGAAAGTAGCCTGCGCCGCTTCGCGCATCCCCTGCGCCAAATACACCCGCCCTGCCCCGCTCAACGCCCATTCTTCCCGCAAATACGGCACACGCCGGACGCTGTTTTCCGCAATGCGAAACGATGCCAGGGCCTCTTCCCACTGCCCCTGACAGAGCAAAACCTGCCCAAGATACCAATACCCAATCGCCAAATCGGCCTCATTCGCAAAAACCGCCGCATTTTCCAGCGCACTTTCAAAACATTCCCGCGCGGCCTCAATTTCACCCTGTTGTAACAAACTCACCCCCAAACTTTTCCACGCGCGGCTCACATGCTTCGTATCCCCAATTTGTGTGAAATACTCAATCGCCTTCCGGTGTTTGGGAATCGCCTCTTTCACCTTGCCTTCCTGAAAATGAAGCACCGCCGAGTATTCATAATATTCCCCCAAAGCCCGCAAATCATAATGAGTTTCCGCCTTTTGTTTCAACACCTCCAACCACCGCCGCGCCTCAGGCAAATCCTTCAAAGTATACGCATATAACGCAAATACATGATCAAACGCCGGGCGTAACTCCTCCGAATACGGCAAACGTTGAATGAACCCCGCCGTCCGCAACGTGTAATCAATAAATTTATCGTGATCGCCAAGTTGAGAACACCCAATCGCCACAAGCTGATTCATAAGCGCCGTCTCGATCGTCTCCTGTTTCCCACCCAAAAGCCGCAACCCTTCCTCCCCCAGGTGAATGGGTTCTTCAAACCGATTTTGCCAAAACAGCACCTCCCCCAACCAGTAAAACAAATGCGTTAATGCCACTGGCGACAAAGCAATCGCCCGTCCGAGGGCAATCGCCTCCCGAAAATGCTTTTCTGCCTCCTGCACCTCCCCGATCCCCAATTGAATCTGCCCCAAACCGCGCAAGGCCTCCAACTGCCACTCATCCTGCAACCGCGCGGGGGGCACCTGCGCCCACGTCTCCGCCTGCTGGATGAGTGCTAACGCGCGTTCGTAAGCCTGCCTCGCCTCCGTATTTGCCCGCACCCGTTGCGCCTCCTGCGCCGCCAGCAAAGTGTGCAACAACTCGCGCTGACCGTCCCCCGCCTGACGAAAATGATAGGCCACAATGCCATGGTAATGAAGCAACACATTCTCCTGCACAATCTTTTCCAAAAAATCCGCCACCGCGAGGTGCAGGTCCGTGCGTTGTGCACTCAACAGATTGTCATAGGCCGCCTCCCGCATCAACGACGAATTGAACGCATATTCCCGCCCCAGATCGGGCAACACCCCCCGCTCGGTTATCAGTTGTGCGCGTTGCATCGCCACCAAATGCTCGCGGAGTTTCGCCCCATTGGCCACCAACTTTTCAAGAATCTTGAACCAAAAGATCGGCCCAATCACCGCCGCAATTTGCAAAACCCGTTTCTCTTCCGAGGATAAATGGTCGATGCGCGCCAGCAGGAGGCTCTTTAGCGTGTCCGGGAGTTGTAAGGCCACCTCCGCATCGCGGGTGCGCCACTGACCGGTTTCAGCACGTTGGAGCGTGCCCCGATCTATCAACGTATGTAACAACTCCGTCAAATAATACGGATTCCCGTTCGATTTTTCGAGAATCTGGGCACGCATCGCCTCCGACAACACATTCGCCCCAATCATCCGCGCAATCAGTTCGTCCGTTTGAGCCGCCGTCAACGGGGATAGCGCCAACGCCTTCAGCCGGTGAAAATACTCCGTCTCCACAAAATGATTAAACTCCCACACCGGCATCGTCCGTTCGGGGCGAAACACCACCACAAACAAAACCCGCTCCTGCATACACAAAGGCAAACAAAACTTCAACAAATCCAGCGAGGCCTGATCCGCCCAATGCACCTCCGTAAACACCAAAATGAGGGGCTGATGCCGGGACATCACTTCCAGCCAGGCACGCATCGTCACAAAAAACTGACACCGCAACCCCTCGGCGTCCAAATGTTTAATCTGCGTCGCATAAGGCTCCTCCAACGGAAGCGAAAGCAACGCGGCCAAAAAGGGATACATTTCCTCAAACCGGTCTGCCGCAATGGTTTGAACCTGCTCACGCAACCGAACCACCGTCTCCTCCCGCGACACCCAATGCCCCCCGCCCAGCCACCGATGACACAAATCCACCCACATCGAATCGGGGAGCGTTTGCCCATAAGACCGGCACCGCCCCTGAAGCCAAAGTACCGGCTCCTTTTGTCCCAACGCCTCCTCCCGTTCCACATGCTGGCGCGCCTCAAACATCAACCGAGACTTACCCATCCCCGCTTCCCCACTCATCATCATAATCCCACCAATCCCATCCCGCACATTCGCAACCGCCTGCTCAATCGCGTTCAACTCACCCTCACGCCCAATCAACGGCACCCACAAACCGTGCGCCTGCAAGCGGGTTTGTTGCTCCGCCTCAAAAACCGGACTCAACGGACGATACACCGCCACCGGCTGGCTCAACCCGCGCACCGTCAAATCCCCCAACGCGTTCCATTTAAACCTCGCTTCTACCAACCGATAGGTAAACTGACTGACCAAAATCGTCCCCGGCTCCGCAGACGCTTCCAACCGGGCCGCAAGAGACACCGCCCCCCCCATCGTAGTATCTTCGTGATGCTGGGCGCGGTTCCCGATATTCGCCGTAATCACCTCCCCCGAATTAATCCCCACCCGCACCAACAGTTCAATTTCATGCCGCTTTGCCAGGGATTCGGCATGCAACTTCAACGCATGTTGCATCACCAACGCCGCCATCACCATCCGTGCCGGGCTCGAGGGCGGCAACGTCGTCGGCAACCAGCTCGGACCCGGCCTGGTGTTTGCCGCCCTGCCCGGCATCGGCGTCCGGATGAGCGGCCCCGAGGTCAAGAACAACCGGTTCGTCGGCAACTGGTGCGGCATCGGGGGCGACGGCACGCGCATCGAGCGCACCCGCGACGACTGCGTGCAGCTCGCCGACGGCACGGCCGGCAACCAGATCGGCGGGCCGGAGGCCAAGGACCGCAACATCTTCGCCGCCAGCGACCTCGGCTCCGGCGTCATCGTCCAGGACATCCGCACCACCGCGAACGTCATCGAGGGCAACTGGTTCGGGCTCGACGCGACCGGCAAGAAGGCCGGCAACGAGGCCGGCATCACCATCAAGCTCGGTGCGCGCGGCACCCGCATCACCGGCAACGTCATCAGCGGCAACGACCAGTCCGGCATCTCGATCTTCGACAACAGCGCCGCCACCGAGATCACCGCCAACACCATCGGCGAGAGCCCCGACGGCTCGACGTGCGTCGGCAACGGCAACTACGGCGTGTCGATGACCGGCTCGGTGGACGACAGCCTCGTGTCGGGCAACCGGATCGCCTGCAACGTCAAGGGCGGCGTCCTGATCAGCGGCGCCGGCTGCCAGAAGAACCGCGTCACCCGCAACAGCATCACCCGCAACAACAACGACGCCATCCGCGTCGCGTCCGGCGCCAACGGCAACATCCGGCTGCCGACGATCAACAACACGACCGCGACACGCGTCGTCGGCGCCGCATGCCCGGGCTGCGTGGTCGAGGTGTTCTCCGACACCGGCGACGAGGCCGAGGTGTTCGAGGGCGAGGTCCAGGCGGACCTGGCGACCGGCCTGTTCATCTTCGACAAGCCCGAGGGGTTCCGGCACGTCTTCGTCAAGGCCGTCGGCACGGACCCGAACGGCAACTCGTCCGGCCTGTCGGTCAAGCGCGCCGTGCCCGTGGGCCGCACCCCGACGGCCACCGCCGTCGTCGTCAGCCCCACCCCGTGGCCGACGACGACGGCGACCCC